>NZ_RZRW01000168.1:0-10443 GCF_003998745.1 Mesorhizobium sp. M7A.F.Ca.US.014.04.1.1
GGCGGCGGCAATGTCGATGTGGTTGAAGCCGACACCGAAATTGCCAAGTATTCTTGCCCTGACCCCGCCTGCAAAGAGATCCGCGCCAAGCCGATCGGTTACGGTCGGCAGCACGGCATCGGCAAGCAGCAGGGCCTGGCGAAGCTCTTGTTGCTCATAGGGCCGATCGGCTTCATTCAGCGTGACATCGAAATGGTCGCCAAGGCGCTGTTCGACCTCATGCGGCCAGCGCCGGGTAACGATTACCTTCGGTTTGCTCATGGCTACGATCCTCTCAAGCCGCGCGTTCGTGCCGCGGCTGCAAGGTCCGGCCGATCTCGGCGCGGTACCATTCCTGCGCAGCGGCAACACCGGAGCCGGCCTCGATTCGGGCTCCGGCGTCGCGTAACGACATTTCCGCCGAGGCCAGGGCGGCGAGGCACATGACCTCGTTGAGGTCGCCGAGATGGCCGATGCGGAACACGCGGCCAGCCACCTTGCTGAGGCCCGCGCCGAAGGATGTGCGATATCTGGAATATCCGTTGGCGATGACCTGTCTGGCATCGACATCCTCGGGGACGACGATCGCCGAAACCGTATCCGACCACCATTTTTCCTCGTTGGCGCAGAGCTTTAGTCCCCACGCATGCACGCCGCGGCGCACACCTTCGGCGAGCCGGTGGTGCCGGGCAAAAATCTGCTCCAGTCCCTCGGCAAAGATAAGGTCGAGGCTGGCTCTCAGGCCAAGCAGCAACTGCGTTGGCGGCGTATAGGGGAAGAAGCCGGTCTTGGACGAAGCCTGCATATCCTCGAAGCTGAAATAGCAACGCTCCATGCGCGACTGCTTGTGCGCTTCCAGACCCTTGGCGCTCACCGCCAGGATGCCGAGACCGGCAGGCAGCATCAGCCCTTTCTGCGAACCGGTGATGGCGAGGTCGACGCCCCATTCGTCCATCCGGAAATCGATCGAGCCGATCGAACTGACGCCGTCGACGAACAGCAGCGCATCGTGAGCCGTTTCGTCGAGCGCGGCACGCACGCCGGCGACGTCGGACGTCACGCCGGTCGCGGTCTCGTTGTGGGTGGCGAATACCGCCTTGATCTTGCTGCCCTTGTCGTCGCCCAGCCGTTGCCGATAGGCGTCGAGCGGAACCCCCTCACCCCATTCGACATCGATGCAATCGACCTCAAGTCCAAGGCGCTCGGCCATGTCGACCCACAGGTGCGAGAACTGGCCGAAGCGCGACATCAGCACCCGGTCGCCGCGGCTGAGCGTGTTGGAGATTGCCGCTTCCCAGGCGCCGGTGCCTGAGCCCGGAAAGATGAAGACGCTGCCGGTTTCGGTCTTGAAGATCTGCTTCAGGTCGCGAAACAAGGGCAGCACCAGTTCCGGAAAATCCGGTGCGCGCATATCCTGCATCGGCACGTTCATGGCCCGCCGCACAGCGTCGGGAATGTTGGTCGGACCCGGGATAAAGAGATGCGCCGTTCCATTTTTCATGATCTGGTTCTCCTGTTGATATGAGCATCGCCACACACGGGTCGGTGTTGCCGCCTTACGCGAACACAACCGTTTTTCGTCCGTTGATCATCACGCGGGCTTCGAGGTGCCGTTTGATCGCACGCGCCAGAACGCGGCTTTCGATGTCACGGCCGGCCGCGATAAAATCCTCGACGCTCATGGAATGCGTTACCCGCTCGGTTTCCTGCTCGATGATCGGCCCCTCGTCGAGTTGGGCGGTCACATAGTGAGCCGTGGCGCCGATCAGCTTCACTCCGTGCTCGAAAGCCTGGTGATACGGCCGCGCGCCCTTGAAGCTTGGCAGGAACGAATGGTGGATGTTGATGACCTTGCCGAACAGGCGCCCCGCGAGGTCGTCGGAATACACTTGCATGTAGCGAGCCAGGACGACGAGGTCGGCGCCGACGTCCTCGATCACCGCCAGTATCCGGCCTTCCTGTTCCTGCTTGTTCTCCTTCGAGATGGGCAAGACGTGGTAGGGAATGCCAGCCCATGCCGCAGTTTCGCGGCTGTCTTCGTGGTTGGAGATGATCGCTGCGACCTCGGCTTCGAGCCAGCCAACACGGATCTGGTAGATGAGGTGAAGCAATGCATGGTCAAACTTCGAGACCATGATGACGATTTTCGGCCGACGGCTCCGCTCAAGCAGGCGGCTGCTCAGGCCGAAGCGATCCACCACAGGCGCAAGTCCCTTGGTGATGGCATCGGCAGACACCCAGGCGGGCGCCGAAAAGGCAATGCGCATGAAGAAACGGTTCGAGGCCCTGTCCCAATGCTGGCTGCTTTCAGCAATGTTCGTGCCAAGGTTGGCGAGTTCGGTCGTCACTGCCGCTACGATCCCGGCCTGGTCTTCGCAGGACAGCGTCAGAATGAACGACAGTCGAAGCGCTGCACAATTCATCGTTCGTTGACCCGCGGCCAGCACGCCTCGCGATAATCGGCGAACCAGGCAAGCGTCTTTTCCCATCCGCCGAATGGGAAGAAATGGAGGTGTAGTGGCGCGGTCGGCGCCGGGTAGCTTGCCGCCATGGTTTGTAAGATCTCGGCTGGGTTCCGGTCGGCCACGATGTTGAAGAGGCCGCTGGCGGAACGCCGCAGCGCCGCGATCGAAGGGCCGACACCGCACATCATGGCGAACCGGATGAGTTTGGTAAGGCTGGTCACACCGGCCAGACCAACATGAACCGGCAGCCCGGGATGCGCCGTATGCAGACTGCTCGCCCAGGCGGCGATCATGTCGCCATCGAAGGCGAATTGCGATACGACCCTGGCTTCCAGCGACCGCTCGGCACAGATGTCGAGCTTGCGCCGCAATGCGTCCGTCAGCACGGCTTCGACGATGCTTGGATGCCCTTCCGGATAGCCGGCAACGAAGGCGGTTCGTATCGCACTGTCTTTGACCACGGGATGGGCGAGCAACTGGGTTGCCTCTCCCAACGGCCCCGGAAAGAGAGCCGGATTGCCGCCAAGAAAGAGCGCTTCGCTTATCCCGTTTCGACTGTGGGCGGTGACAAGATCGACATAGTCCTGCTCCGAATTGAAGTTCCGCGCGCCCAGATGTGGCACCGGCACAAAGCCCAACTCCTTGATCCGGCGCGCTGCTTCGATTTGCAAAGCCTCGGGCTTGCCGGGAAGGTGAGTAAGAAAGACGCGCGAGCCAAGCGGGAAGCAGTCGGCTGGTGGCGCAAAGGTGCGTGCCTGCGCCGGTGCCAGTTCGATCGACACCTCCGCGTCGAACACAAATGTAGCCGAACCTCGCGTCTGGATAAGCTCTTGGCGCATGTCGTTCATGATCTTTCCAGGTCTCTCCCGACCAGCTTCACGATTTCGCGGCACCGTAGGCCGCGGCAATGGGAGCCGGGCAGACCAGCTGCCCGGCTTGTCGTCACGGGAGGATGCAACGACAGGACTCTCAGTTCTGAAACAGCGTTTCGCTACCCGTTGGCGGCGCGTTTGAGCGACAGGAACGGCAGCCCCACGACACGCGCCCTGACATCGGCCGCCACGCCATCCTTGTTCCACTTCAGCGTGAGCTCGGTGCCGGTCTCGGCGGCCTCACGCCGCAGATGGCCGAAGCCGATCATCCTGCCGGTCGAAGGTGACCAGGCGACGCTGCTGGCGTGCCCAACTTCCTTCCCGCCGCGAAAGGCTTTCAGCGGATACCACTGCACGCGCCGCAGATTTCCGGGCGCATTGCTCTCAAGCCCCTTGCCGTCGAGGGCTTGCGACCAGTCGATGTCGAGCCCGACGAGCTGGCGATGGTCACCCGTGTTCGACATGCGCTGCAGCGCCGCCTTGCCGATGAAATCGGCCTTGCGAAAGTCGACCAGCCGGCCCAGGCCGAGGTCGAAGGGCGACGCACGATACTTTCCAGCTGCCTGAATGCTGGCGCCGCCATGGTCTGGGCCGGCACTTGTATAGTCGTAGCCAACGATCAGCAGCCCGGCTTCGAGACGTGCTATGTCGAGCGCCCAGGCGCCGGCAGGAAGGATGCCAAAAGGCTTGCCGGCCGCCTCGACCGCGTCCCACACGGCGGCGCCGTCATCCGCCTTGACCCACAATTCATAGCCATGCTCGCCGGTAAAACCCTGGCGCAGGATCTCGACCCGTCTGCCGGCAATTGTGACGATGGCCAAGCGAGAGAACGGCAATTCCTGCACGGACTGGGTGACAGCCTCCAGCACTTCGCGGGAACGCGGTCCCTGCAAGGTGAGGATGCCGTAGCTATCGGATATGTCGGTGACACGGACGTCGAGGCCTTCGGCATGCTGCTTCCACCAGGAAAGGCCGGGATCGGCGGAAACGCGGAAGGTGGTTTCGTCCATGCGGAAAACCAGACCGTCGCCGACGACATGGCCGTTCTCGTCGCACCACGGTGCATAGTAGATCTGGCCGACCTGCAGCTTCTTGATGTCGCGCGGGATGAGCGCATCCATCATCCTCTCGGCATCCGGACCGGCAATGACATATTTCGACAGTGGTGACATGTCGCCCATGGCCACCCTGTTGCGGATAGCCGCCAGTTCCTCGACCATATCGGAGTAGCAATCGACGACCATGTTCCTGTCCCAGCGCATCCAGAGTGCGTTCTGGTTCAGTGGCGCCGTCCGTTCGACGAAGGGCGTGCCGCGAAAGGCGACATGGGCATCTGCCACCACGCTCAGGCCGGACGTGAATTTGATGTCGTTCATTCCAGGTCTCCTCCCAGTCGCAAGGCACTTTGCTGCGACATTCGACGACAACGGGTGAAGAACAGCGCACCTCGCGCCATGGAAACGAAACCATCCAAGCGCAGACCGCAGGGACGGCTTCCTGCGAGCAGCAACCCGCTCAGTCAGATGTCTCTTGCCTCATCCGTATCTTGGGTGAGACTTTCACTTCGCAGCGTTTTTCGGAATGCCCCCGGTTGCCGACGGCATACCCGCAGTTCAACCTGAATATTTGAAGCCGCCGTCGGATTGCTTTCGCTGTCAGCCTTCACCGGCAAATGCTCGCTTGCGGTCGACCAGGTAACGCCGTCTCACCGCACAAGCTCGGCCCGTTCAGCCGTAGCATCGAAGCCTGAATTGGCAGCTCGACGCGTGGGGGGAAAGGCGGTAGCGCGCTGGCGCTAGCAAATTTCTCACCCAGGAGTGCGGTGAGACGTCCGGCGATTTCGACTTCGATTCCGCGGATCCACGTGCAATCGAAACGCTGGCATTTCAACCAAGTCCAGCATCGCCTCCGCAGAATCGTCAGCCGGCCTGCTACGCTGCGAGGGAGCCCGCCGGTCCGTCGTAGATTATAGCAATATGTATATTAGCTATTCCTTGACAATCGATGTGGGCTCTGGTTTCCTGATTTTACGGGTATTTAACCAAGTTCGTTGCGTTTTTTACGGACGGTGTTCGCATGTCAACAGTGGTTGTCGCGGACCCGCGGGGGGTATATCTCGCCGGTCTGGAATGGGTGTTGCAGAAGGCTGGACACGATGTTGTCGCCCAGTGTCGCCGCCCTGTGGACGTTCTCGCTCATGTGGAGCGCCATCAGCCTGATATGGTCATCGTAGGCGTGGATCTCGCGGATCAGCAGACATCAGGTCTTTCCTCACGGCTGAAGGCCGGCAACAGCGCTCTCGGCATCATCTTCATCGTGCAGCCAACCGGCAGGCTCGATGTCAGGGAAATACAGACGCTCGACGTCGATGGCCTGTTTCTGGACGGCATCAGCCACCGCTTTCTCATCGAATGCGTGAATGCGGTGGCGGCGGGCAAGAAGTGGATCGACAACAAGATCGTCCAGCAGCTGCTGATGCCCGGCTCGCAGCCGCAGCCAATGTCCCGGCTGACCGGGCGGGAGACCGAAATCGCCGATCTCGTCTCGCGCGGGCTGCGCAACAAGACCATCGCGCAGCGGCTGCATTTATCCGAAGGCACGGTGAAGATGCACCTGCATCACGTCTACGAGAAGTTGCACCTAGGCGGCCGGGCGGAACTGGCCTGGATGACGCACGGCAAAGCCGCCGAGCGTCCGGGAATGGGCCGAACCGGCCTGCTCTGAACACTCTCCACTCGCACCGACATTGTACGCACGGCAACGGCCGCAGAGCCGTCTGGCGGCATCTGGCGCGTGCCTGCGCGACCTCCCCGCAGCGCCCGTCAACCTGACCTATCGAAGGATATATATCGTTCGATCAGGTGCGGACATTGACCGCAATACTATCGAAGCGGGAATGGACGCGCCCTCTGCGCCGGCGGCACAATGAAATTGGAGGGGCGCATTTCAGTATGCGACCGGCTGCACCGGGGTAGGTGCATTTCCGGCATTAGGGGCTGCATCCCTTTTCCAGAGAGAATTTTGAACCAAGGAGAATCTCCATGGCACTCGACATCTTGACCCAGGACATCGTCCTCGACGAGACCACCGGATTTACGGACGATGATATCAATCCGGCCATTCCGCCTTACGATACCAACCCCACGGTGCAATATCTCCTAAGTCTCGACGATCCGGGTGGGCTGACCTCGCCGGAGGTCGCCTTCCAGGCCAACTTCGTCGTGGCCTCGGCGAGTGCGGGAGAAACCATCACCTCGGTCGTTCTCTCCCAGAATCTCACCGGAACCCCGTTTTCCACCACCGTCGGCGTCAACAGCGGCATTCAGACGGTCGATGGCAATTATGTCTGGCTGTTCAAAGACGCAGACCCGCCCCATGCAAACGTCGTAATCGGTGTCATCGGCACCTCTGACCCGTCGGCCGCACCGGCCGCAACCGGCCCGCTCGCTTTCTCGTTTGGGCTGGTCAGCACCAGCGCCACCAATGCGGACCTGTACACGGTCGAGTATGTGCCGTTGCTCAATCCGGACGCGACCAATCCGGACGATCGTATCGGTTTGACCAACAAGGTGTTCGCGTCGGTCACCGGCACCTCCGTGGCTAGTTTTCTGGGCTCAGCCGCCGCGCCCGGCAACAATGATTTCTATCTGATCAATTCGGCCAATGACGCTTCCAAGCAGCTGCTGGTAATCGGTTTGAACGGTGGCAGTGCCAACGTCAGCGAACAGGGCTTCGGCATCAACAACCAGAGCATCAATCCGAACGAAACGCTGCAGGTCGATTTTGTCACCGGCGGTACCCTGAACGCAGGGAGTGCGTCGCAAATCCAGTACGGCAACCACATCGAGACCATCACGCAGGCCGGGTTCACGATCAGCCAGATCACACCTTCCACTCCGACTGCGCGTGTGGACGTCACCGTCAGCGCCTTCAACAATACGGGCAACGACCAAGGCACGAACTTCTTTGACGGCACCACGACCAGCCCCGTGGATATCACCGGCATCAAGTTGACGGGTACATCGGGGTTTGCGTCCGTCATCACTGTCGATGGCACCTATGCGACCGGCAGCGGCAACATCACCGTCACCGGGCTCAGCGGGACCGGAAACGCCGTCACCATCACCGGGCTCGACAACACCACCACCGTCGATATCACCACCGGCAGCCCAATGGATCGGCTGACGGTCAAAGGGGTCGATGCAAACGAGGGGTGCGACATCTCCGAGTTCCATTTCTCGGCGACGAGCACCAACGCCTATAGCGAAGAGGTCGGCTCCCACATCAACTTCAAGGATGATGGCCCGAGCATCTCGACCACCGGCACCGAGCCGACGCTGACCGTCGACGAGTCGGTTCTTACCACCAACGACACGCAGAGCTTTGCCGCCAACTTCAGTTCGGGCTTCGGCGCCGACGGGGCCGGCACGCTGACCTACGCACTGGGCGTCGTGGCAGGCCCTTCGGGTCTGATCGACACGGCGACCGGCCAGGCGGTCGTCCTCTCGCTCAATGGCAGCGTCGTCGAAGGCCACACCATCGGCTCCAACGACCTCGTATTCACCGTCTCCGTCAGCGCCGCCGGCGCCGTCACCCTCGACCAGCTCCGGGCGGTGGTCCATGCCGACGCCAGCAACCCCGACGACAGCACCAGCCTGGCCGCCGACAATCTGGTCACGCTCACCGCGACCGTCACCGATAAGGATGGCGACCACCTGTCGGCCAGCCTCGACATCGGCCAGAACCTCAACTTCAAGGATGATGGCCCGAGCATCTCGACCACCGGCACCGAGCCGACGCTGACCGTCGACGAGTCCAACTTGGGTGCCAACAGTGCGGATTTCGCGACCGTTTTCACCCCAAACGCCGGCGCGGATAGTGACGCTATCAGCTATGCGCTCGGCATCAATCAGGTTACGAACGTTAGCGGCCTCACTGACACCTTGACCGGCCTGTCCGTCCTGCTTTTCGTCGAAGGCGGCGAGGTGGTCGGTCGTGCCGGTTCAGCCGCTGGCGATATTGTGTTCACGGTGAGCGTGGCTGTTGACGGGACCGTGACGCTCGATCAGGCACGTGCCGTCATACACTCGCCCGACACCGGACCGGATCAGCAAACATCGCTGGCAGCCGATGATCTCGTAACCTTGACGGCGATCATCACCGACGGTGACGGCGACCAGGCCTCGGACAGTGTCAACATCGGTACAAGCCTCGTCTTCAAGGATGATGCGCCGACGATCACAGTGCCGTTCGACGGTGACCAGAACGCCGGCAACGGTATCGGGACCCCCGAGACTCTGGCCAACACACTCAACGCGTCGGCCACCGGAGCCTTCGGGTACGACATCGGCGCGGATGCTCATCCGGCCGCGTTCTATGCGAGTGGTTCTGACTTTGTCGACCAGAATGGCGCGCTTGCCGGCGTCCAGATCGGGCTCACCGGCACGATCACCGGCGGCGGCGGTGGTAACATTCTCACCTCGGAGGTGACGCTGGCGTCGGAGAGCCTTACCTCCGCGACGTTCAACTTCACTTTCACCTACGACAAGGATCCGGCGGCTGGCACCCAGACCGGGACGGCGGGCGGCACCCTCGTCTTCGACAAGATTGCCGATACTTATACCATCCACCTGACCGACCCTCTCGAAGGCTTCAGCTTCGACGTTATCCACACCAGCCAACTCTTGTCCAAGGAGCCCCTCGGCAATACGGGCCACCCACAGATCGTGCTGGAAAAATTGCAGGCTGATGATCCGAATACGCCGGCTAACGAAAACTTCTACGTGCAGTTCACGGGCAACTTGATCAACAAAGCCAACCCGTTCAGCTTGACAGCCAATGGCGAGGGGTCATCCGGCGACGCCACCTTCACCCTAGGTGGTCACGAGATGGTGAGCAACGCCAATGAAAGCTGGGTATCCGCGACGCAGAGCACCAACGGTGTCGCCGGTGACACGATCCAGAAAGGCGAACTGCTCACATTGCGGTTCTTCGACAGCAACGTCGGTATCAACAGTCAGAACGAGGCTACCCAGCCGACAGCGACCGCCGGCACCATGGCCATCAAGTTCGATGGCATCGGCAACAGCGAGGATCTGATGCTGATCCTCAACCTGATCGACGACAAGGGCACGGCGTCGACGCTCGACGATGTCTCGATTACGAGGGCGATGTACGTGCAGAATGCCGACATCTTCAAGATGGGTCACGTCCCGGCCCCGTACAGCGGCGAGTTCACGCTCGACAACAATGACGGCCTCGTGATCATCGAGCAGAACGACTACAACGCGGCCGGCGAGCACTTCGTGTTGCAGGGTGTCCAGATCATGCAGTCGGGCAACGGCATCACCGGCAACAACACGGCAATCAACCTGAACCCGACGACCGGCGCCGGTGGCGGCAGCGATGCGACCACCAACCTGGTGAATTTCGACCCCACCGACAACGACGTGCTGAAGATCACGGACATCGGCTTCACCTCGACCTCGACCCAGACGCCGGATGCCCACCTCGACTTCGCCTTCAAAGTGGCGGACGCGGACGCGGACCAGACAGCGATGCAGCACATACTTGTCGACGTCGCCTGACACTGGCCAACGGGGGGCAGCCAATGCTGCCCCCAACCTTCCCGCACGAGATGTCATCCCGCACACCAGAGAAATAACGATGAAAACCAAACAACAGCCCCCTGCCCTGCAGGTGGTGATGAAAGAGGCCAGACGTGCCATCCGGCCGCTTGTCTGGTTCAGCGGCGGCATCAACGTGCTGATGCTGACCGGAGCGCTCTACATGCTCCAAGTCTACCACCGCGTGTTGTCCAGCCACAGCCTGGAGACGCTGGTGATGCTGTCGCTGATGGCGGCAGGGGCGCTCGCGGCAATGGCGGGGCTTGAGGTGGTGCGCGGGCGCCTGCTGGCTACCGTCGGATCGTGGATGAACGCGCGATTGGCACCGGTTCTCCTGACCGCATCGGTGGAATATGCCGCCTCGGCGCCAGGCCAAGCCAACGCCCGTCCGCTGCGCGACCTGGATCAAGTGCGCAACTTCTTCACCAGCCCCAGCATCTTCCCGATCCTCGACGCGCCTTGGGCACCGTTGTTCTTCGTTGCCATATTCTTCATGCACCC
>NZ_RZRW01000169.1:0-10390 GCF_003998745.1 Mesorhizobium sp. M7A.F.Ca.US.014.04.1.1
CGATAGGGGATGCCGAGGCCGCCGCCGAGGTCGATATGCTCGATGGCATGGCCGTCCGCCCGCAGCGCGCCGACCAGATCGACAAGCAGGGCGAAGGCGTCGTCGAAGGGCTGCAGCTCCGTGATCTGGCTGCCGATATGGGTGTCGATGCCGGTGATCCTGATGCCGGGAAGCGTTGCCGCGCGGGCATAGACCTGCCGCGCCCGCTGCCACGGGATGCCGAATTTGTTCTCGGCCTTGCCGGTGGAGATCTTCTTGTGGGTCCTGGCGTCGACATCGGGATTGATGCGCAGCGAGATCGGCGCCACCTTGCCAAGGGCAACGGCTCGCGCCGACAACAGCTCAAGTTCAGGCTCGGACTCGACGTTGAAGCAGAGAATGCCGGCGGCAAGGGCAAAGTCCATTTCGCGCGCAGTCTTGCCGACGCCCGAAAACAGGATCTTGCCGGCCGGAATGCCGGCGGCCAGCGCCCGGCGCAATTCACCTTCCGAAACCACGTCGGCGCCGGCGCCGAGCTTCGCCAGCGTCCGCAGGACGGCCTGGTTGGAATTGGCCTTCATGGCGTAGCAGACCAGCGTGTCGAGCCCGGCAAAGGACTGGGCAAACACCCGGTAGTGCCTGGTCAGGGTGGCCGTCGAGTAGCAGTAGAATGGCGTGCCGACCTGTGCGGCGATATCTGGTATCGCCACGTCCTCGGCACGGAGCACGCCGTCGCGGTAGTCGAAATGGTTCACGGGAGTGATTCCGGAAGCTGCGGCAAGATGAGATCGGGTTGGAAGGCCCCGCTCTCGTCGGCCTAGATCAGCGGGTCGAGGATGAACTTCTTGTCCTTGACCGGTTTTTCTGGCTCCGGCGGCACGGGCTGATGGGCCTTCGAGGCATCCTTGCGCGCCTGCACGGCCGCCTCATAGGGCGTGTCGAGACCGCCCCTCCTGCCGCAGGCCGAGACGGCCGCGATCGCCACCAGCAGCGTCAGCGTCACCAAAATCCTGCTTCCGGTCATCGATCCATCCGTCCGAAACGTTTGTCAGCCGCCGCTTTTAGCCGAGTTCTCGGCGCATTGCACCCCGAGATATTGCTCGTCGCAATATCTGGCGCAACGTCCGGATATTGCTGGTCGCATGTCCGGGATATTGCTGGCGCAACATCCGGCATTACGCTTTCGCCAGTCGCTTTTTCCAGGCGCGGATCTGCTTCCTCACTTCCGACGGCGCGGTGCCGCCGAAACTGGTGCGGCTCTTGACCGAGTTCTGCACCGCCAGCACTGAGAATATGTCGGCCGTGATGCCGGGATCGATCGACTGCAGATCCTCCAGCGAAAGCTTCTCCAGCCCCACCTTCTTGTCTTCGGCCAGCGCCACCGCCCGGCCGGTGACATGATGCGCCTCTCGGAACGGCAGGCCGAGCGTGCGCACCAGCCAGTCGGCAAGGTCGGTTGCTGTCGCGTGGCCGGAGCCGGCGGCCTTCTTCATCGCGGCTGCGTTGACCGTCATGTCCGAGACCATGCCGGTCATCGCCGCCAGCATCAGGTCGAGCGTCTCGGCGGCGTCGAATACCGATTCCTTATCTTCCTGCATGTCCTTGCCATAGGTCAAAGGCATGCCCTTCATCACCGTCAGCAGGCCGACCAGATGGCCGGTGACGCGGCCGGTCTTGCCGCGCACCAGTTCGGCGGCATCGGGATTCTTCTTCTGCGGCATGATCGACGAGCCGGTGGAAAACGAGTCCGACAGCCTGACGAAGCCGAATTGCGGCGTCGACCAGATGATGATCTCTTCGGCCAGCCGCGACAGATGCGTGGCGCAGATCGCGGCCATGGCAAGGAACTCGAGCGCGAAATCGCGATCCGAGACGCTGTCGAGCGAATTGCGCATCGGCTCGCGGAAGCCGAGCCCCTTGGCGGTCCGGTGGCGGTCGATCGGGAAGCTGGTGCCGGCAAGTGCGGCGGCACCGAGCGGGCTTTCGTCCATGCGTTCGATCGCATCGCGGACACGCGACAGGTCGCGCGAAAACATCTCGACATAGGCCATGCAGTGATGGCCGAAGGTCACCGGCTGGGCCGCCTGCATATGGGTGAAGCCCGGCATCACGGTCGCCGCATGCTCCTCGGCCCGCTCCAGCAGCGCCTCAATCAACCCCTTCAACGCCTCGGCGACGCGAAAGCACTCCTCCTTGACCCAGAGCCGCAAATCGACCGCGACCTGATCGTTGCGCGAGCGGGCGGTGTGCAGGCGGCCGGCCGCCGGGCCGATCAGATCGGCAAGGCGCGCCTCGATGTTCATGTGGATGTCTTCGAGCCGCGTCGAGAACTCGAAGCTGCCGGCCTCGATCTCTCTCAGGATCGTGTTCAGCCCGTCAGCGATTTTTTCTTGATCGGCCGCCGAAATAATGCCCGTTTGCGCCAGCATCTCGCTATGGGCGATCGAGCCTTTGATGTCCTGCGCATAGAGTTTGCGGTCGAAGGAGATAGACGCGTTGATCGCTTCCATGATGGCGGCCGGACCCGAGGCAAAACGTCCGCCCCACATCTGGTTGCTGGTTTTCTTATCGCTCATGGCTATAACCCGTGCTTCGGAGCAGTTTTGAGAAAATGGCAGACGGTAGTAGATTCTTCCCGGCCCCGCGCCTGATCCTCGCCGCCTTGGTGGCGGGCGCGCTGGCGGGCGCGGTCGCGGTATATGTCAGCGAGAGCCGGTCTGGCAACAATGCACCGGCACAAGCTGCCGTGGGTGAGAGCAAGGACGACGTGGCCTGCGCGGCCAAGAGCGACCGCGCCAAGAAGGTCGCGGCTTCGGCCACCGGTGAGGTCGCGGCACTTTTGCCGGCCGATCCGCCACAATCCCTGAAGAGCCTTGCCTTCAACGGTCCGGACGGCAAGCCGATGACGATTGCCGATCATGCCGGCAAGACGGTGCTGCTCAATCTGTGGGCGACATGGTGCGCCCCGTGCCGTGCCGAAATGCCGGCGCTCGATGCGCTGCAGAAGGAAAAGGGCAGCGACGCCTTTCAAGTGATCGCCGTCAATGTCGATGCCGGCGACGATGTGAAGCCGAAGAAGTTCCTCAGCGATACCGGCGTCGCGACGCTTGGCTATTACCGGGATTCGACGATGGCGCTGTTCAACGACCTCAAGAAGCGCGGCCTGGCGCTAGGCCTTCCTGTCACCATGCTGGTCGACGGCGAGGGCTGCCTGATCGCCCATATGAACGGCCCGGCCGAATGGTCGGGGCCGGACGCCAGGCGGCTGGTCGAGACGGCACTCAAGCCCGAGAGCCTCTAGTCTAGCGTGTGGCTAGCGCAGGTGCCGGTGCGAAGGCCAGAACGCTTCTGTCGCGCAAGGTAGCGGGTTTGCTGCCGACAGCGGGTGCGACGACACCGGTCAGCTCGCCGAATTCTTCGATGAGAGCTGGCCTGCCGATATAATAGCCCTGGCCGATCTCGCAGGCTTCGGCGTCCAGGAATTTCAGTTCGCCGAGCGTCTCGACCCCCTCCGCCAGAACCGGCAGGCCGAGACCACGTCCAAGTCCCAGGACGGCGCGCACGATCGCCGCGACCTGGCCGTTCTTGTCGACCGACTTGATGAAGGAGCCATCGATCTTGATCTTGTCGAAGGGGAAGGCGCGGAGGTTGGAGAGCGAGGAATAGCCGGTTCCAAAATCGTCCATGGCCACGCGCACGCCCAGCGCCTTGACCTGCCGCAAGGTGGCCAGCGCCCGCGGCATGTCCTTGACAAGCGCCGTCTCGGTGATCTCAAGCTCGAGCCTGCCGGGCGCCAGGCCGGAATTCAGCAATGTTTCGTGGACCTTGCGGCTGAAATTCGTGTTGTGGAGCTGCACCGCCGAAACGTTGACGGCCACTGTCAGCGGATTTTCCCAGCGGGCGGCTTCCTCGCAGGCAGCCGTCAGCACCCATTCGCCAATCTGGCCAATGGCGCCGCTGTCTTCGGCCACCGGGATGAATATGGCCGGCGACACGTCGCCGCGAGTCGGATGCCGCCAGCGGACCAACGCTTCGAAGCCGACCATCTTTCCGCTGCTGATCTCTTTCTGCGGCTGGTAGACGAGATAGAACTCCTGGCGTGCGACCGCCTGGCGCAGTTCGTGCTCCATGACGCGCTTGTCGCGGGCCTCGGCCCCCATCGATGCTTCGAAATAACGGTAAGTGTCCTTGCCTTCGGTCTTGGCCCGGTAGAGTGCCGTATCGGCGTGGCTTATCAGGCTGGCCTGGTTTTCGGCATCCGACGGATACAGCGCAATGCCGATGCTTGCCGACACAAGGCCGCCGCCGACCGAGAGCCGGTTTTCCTCGCGCATGGCGGTCAGCACCGCGTTGGCGATACGGCCCGCCTCCAACGGGTCGGCCAGGTTCGGCGCGATGATGGCGAACTCATCGCCGCCCAGCCGCGCCACCATCTGCCCTGGACGAAGGATACCGGTCGCGCACTGCGCAACCTTCTGCAGCATGGCGTCGCCTGCGCCGTGCCCATACAGGTCGTTGACCTCCTTGAACCGGTCGAGATCAAGCAGCAGAAGCGCAAGCTGGCCGCCTTTCCTGGTCCGGACCATCGCAGCGATTTCCGTCTCCAGCCGGCCGGAAAAGCTGCGGCGATTGGCCAGTCCGGTCAATGGATCGAAATGGGCAAGCCGCAGGATCTCCTGTTCCGCCTTCTTGCGCTCGCGAATGTCGCGGACCGCGACCACGTTGTGCGGTTTGCCACAGTAGTCGATGCTCCTGGCGATCAGCTCGACAGGAATGCTCGTGCCATCGCGACCGCTCAATTCGGCCTCCTGCGGCTGTTCGCCGAAGCCCGAGATATCGGATCCGAAGAGATCGCCAAGCTGCATTCCGTTCAGGGTCGCTGTTGCTTTGCCCGTCAGTGCCGCAATGCTGTCATTGGCACTGATGATGCGGTTGCCGTCGCAGACGATCAGCCCCTCCACGGCGGCATTGGCCAGGCCGTGCATGCGGTCGACCTCGAGCTTCTGGCGACGGAAGCGCAAATCGATCCACAGCGCCGATGCCGACAGAACCAGGATCACCAGTGTGGCGGCGGCGGCCGCGAAAGCCTGCGAGGTCGGCTCGATCGTGTATTCGGATATGACGATCGAGGGATCGGGGAAGATCGAGACGGCACCCATCCCGATGAAATGCAGGGTGCAGATCGCCAGCGTCAGCAGCACCGCGCCGCCGGATGTCGCCTTCAAGGAGGGGCGGCGCTGCACGACACGCAGCGCCAGCGCCGCGAGCGTTACGCCGGCCAGCAGGGAAACGGCGACAAGCAACAGGTTCCACTCGATACGGCCCTGAACCTCGAACGCCGCCATGCCGATGTAGTGCATGGCTGCGATACCGCCGCCCAGCACGGCGCCGCCGACGAGATGATAGTCGAACTCATCCCGCAAGGTGGCGATCCACATGCCGGCTGCCGTCAAAGTGACCGAAGCAGCGAGCGAAAGCACGGAGAGTGCCGGATCATAGGCACTGGGTATGCCCGGTGTGAATGCGAGCATGGCGATGAAGTGCGTTGCCCAGATGCCAAAGCCGGTCGAAGTGGCCGCGATCATCAGCCAGGCAAGCCGGTTCCGATCTGTGGAACGGCTTATGTGCTGAAGCAGGTTGACAGCAGAGAAGCAGGAAATTCCGCAGATCAACGCGGCGAGTGCGACCAGTCTCAGATCATGTTCGTTGACGATACAATTGTAGACCGTCAGCATTTATTTCACCTGAGCTTTGGAAATAAACAGGGCAGCAGGATTGAGTAGCGCGTTGCCGTTGAGGGATCGATAAAGTCGGCTGCAACCTTGGCGTGTCTCTTCGGGTTGCTGCGGCTGCAATCAGGGCTGACACGCCGAAAGCCAGCTTGACGGTCCCGACGGTGGTTCCTGGCGCGCTTGTCGTCGCGCTAAGCCGGCTAACCGCATCGCTTCCCATGCCTCCAAGCGGAGACGAGCGTTGCGTCAGGTAAAGGGTGAAGTTCGTCGATCTGCAACAAAACCGTTGTCTGATTGTCATGAGCGACACATATTGCCTTCGCGGGAGTGCCCCCTTTCGCCAATGACAAACGGGAGATGAAACATGAAGTCCTTCGGCTTCGCGGCCGGTGTTGCCGCTACCTTTATGACGCTTTCCTCAACCTCCGCTTTTGCCGTCACGCAGATCAGTTGGTGGCACGCCATGACTGGCGCCAATGCCGAAGTCGTCGACAAGATCTCCAAAGATTTCAATGCCAGCCAGAGCGACTATGAGCTCGTTCCGGTGTTCAAAGGCACGTATCCCGAGACGCTGAATGCCGGCATTGCCGCCTACCGCGCGGGCCAGGCGCCAGACATCATCCAGGTGTTCGACGTCGGCACCGGCGTGATGATGGCGGCCGAAGGTGCCATCAAGCCCGCAGCCGATGTGTTGACCAGCGCTGGAATGACCTTCGACAAGAGCCAGTATCTGCCAGGCATAGTCGGCTATTATTCGAAGCCGGACGGCACCATGCTCTCCTTCCCCTACAACTCCTCCTCGCCGATCCTTTATTACAACAAGGATATCTTCAAGAAGGCTGGTCTCGACGTCGATAGCCCACCCAAGACCTGGAATGAAGTGTGGGAAGACGCCAAGAAGATCAAGGCGAGCGGCGCGGCCGCCTGCGGCTACACCTCGACCTGGCTGACCTGGATACATCTGGAGAATTTCGCGGCCTGGAATGACGTGTCATGGGCCACCCAGCAGAACGGTCTGGCCGGCGGCGATGTCGAGCTCAAGATCAACGCGCCGATTTTCGTCAACCATTTCCAGGCGCTGGCGGACCTCGCCAAGGACGGCACCTTCAAATATGGCGGCCGCACCTCCGAAGCCAAGCAGATCTTCCTTGCGGGCGAATGCGGGATCATGACCGAATCGTCCGGCGGACTTGGCGATATCGTCAAGTCCGGCATGAATTACGGCATTGGCCAATTGCCGTATGACAGCGACGCCAAGGGTGCGCCGCAGAACACGACGCCGGGTGGCGCCAGCCTGTGGGTTTTCGCGGACAAATCCGATGAGGAATACAAGGGCGTCGCGGCCTTCTTCGCCTACCTGTCGAAGACCGAGGTGCAAGAATACCTGCACCAGAAGTCGGGTTATCTGCCGGTAACGCTGGCGGCTTATGAAGCGACCAAGAAGTCCGGTTTCTATGACAAGAATGTCGGCCGCGAGACCCCGATCCTGCAGATGACGGGTAAGACGCCGACCGACAATTCCAAGGGCGTACGTCTGCCGAATCTGCCGCAGGTGCGCGATATCCAGAACGAGGAGTTCGAGAAGATGCTCGCCGGCCAGCAGACCGCGCAGCAGGCGCTCGACAATGCGGTTACGCGTGGCAATGCCGCGATCAAGGAAGCGCTGGGGAATTAGAGCGAGCGCAGGTCCTTGCTCTACGGCGCACCCATCTGTCCCGCCGGGCATCTCCCCTCGTGAGGGGAGTTTTGCCGTGCCTTGCGATTTCGCCAATGGTCGATGATGCCCAGTCCGAAACGCTCATCAAAGCCATCTTGGCGGAGAGGGGTGCCGCATGGTGCCCCCCGCCTCATCACCTCGGAGTGGCTCCGTGACCCCTCGCGTCGTGTTCCCCAACAAGGTCCTTCCCTACCTGCTTGTGGCGCCGCAACTGGCCATCACGCTCGTTTTTTTCTACTGGCCGGCCGGTCAGGCGTTCTACCAATCCATGCTCAGGCAGGATCCGTTCGGGCTGAGGACCAAGTTCGTCTGGTTCGCCAATTTCAGGAAAGTGCTTGCCGATCCGGCCTACCTGAACTCGATCAAGGTCACGGTGGTGTTTTCCCTTGCGACCGCTATCGTCGCCATGTGCGTGGCGCTCCTGCTGGCGGTCATGGCAGAGAAGGTGGTGCGCGGCAAAGGTCTCTACCGCACGCTCTTGATCTGGCCCTACGCGGTGGCGCCGGCGATTGCCGGTATGCTGTGGCTATTCCTCTTCAACCCTTCGATCGGGTCGCTGGCCTACATGCTGAGGAGTTTCGGCATCGCCTGGGATCCACTGCTCAATGGCACCCACGCCATGATCCTGCTGGTGTCCGCCGCTGCCTGGAAGCAGATCAGCTACAATTTCCTGTTCTTCGTCGCCGGCCTGCAGGCGGTGCCGAAAGCCTTGATCGAGGCGGCGGCCATGGACGGCGCCGGCGAGACCAAGCGATTCTGGACCATCGTCTTCCCGCTGCTTGCGCCGACGACCTTCTTCCTGCTGGTCGTCAACACCGTCTATGCCCTGTTCGACACGTTCGGCATCGTCCATGCCGTCACCGGGGGCGGTCCGGGCAAGACGACTGAGACGCTGGTCTACAAGGTCTACAATGACGGCTTCGTCAATCTGATCCTCGGTGACTCGGCGGCGCAGTCGGTCATCCTGATGATCATCGTCATCTCGCTCACCGCCATCCAGTTCCGCTATGTGGAACGCAAAGTCCATTACGGCTGAGGGCGAGCGATGATCGGCCAGTCACCGCTCCGCACCGTCATCGCCCACGCCATGCTGATCCTCGGCATATTGATCGTCGCCTTCCCGATCTACTACACGTTCGTTGCCTCGACGCAGACGCTGCAAACGATCCTCAGGCCGCCATTGCCGCTCCTGCCCGGCGATCAGTTCTGGAACAATTACAGCGAGGCATTGTTCGGCGGTGTCGGCCGCATCGGCGGCGTCAGCGTCGGCAGGCTGCTGCTCAACACGACGATCATGGCGCTCGGCATCGCGGTGGGAAAGATATTCATCTCGATCCTGTCTGCCTATGCGATCGTGTTCTTCCGCTTTCCGCTGCGCATGACCTTCTTCTGGCTGATCTTCATCACCCTGATGCTCCCCGTCGAGGTGCGCATCCTGCCAACCTACAAGGTGATGGTCGATCTCGGCATGATCGACACTTATGCGGGCCTGATCATCCCGCTGATCGCCTCGGCCACCGCCACGCTGCTGTTCCGCCAGTTCTTCATGACGATTCCTGGCGAATTGGTTGAGGCGGCGCGGGTCGACGGTGCGGGGCCGTGGCGCTTCTTCTTCGATATCCTGTTGCCGCTGTCGCGGACAAATATCGCGGCGCTGTTCGTCATCCTCTTCATTTATGGCTGGACACAGTATCTGTGGCCGTTGCTCGTCACCAACAGCAGCAACATGAACACGATCGTCATCGCGCTCAGAAAGATGGTCTCCTTCGCCGATGCCGATACGCAATGGCACCTGGTCATGGTTACAGCGATGCTGGCCATCGTGCCGCCGATCCTGGTCGTGGTGCTGATGCAACGCTGGTTCGTTCGCGGCCTGGTCGATTCCGAAAAGTGAGAAGCTGATGGCGACCGTCGATCTGAAGGATGTGAAGAAGGTCTACCCCAGCGGTTTCGAGGCCGTGAAGGGCGTTTCAATCGCGGTTCCCGACAAGGAGCTTTGCGTGCTGGTCGGCCCGTCGGGTTGCGGCAAGTCCACGCTGCTCAGAATGATCGCCGGGCTTGAAACCATCTCCTCGGGAACAGTTGCGATCGACGGCAAGATCGTAAATTCAACCGGTCCGACCGAGCGTGACATCGCCATGGTGTTCCAGAACTACGCGCTCTATCCGCATATGAAAGTCTACGACAACATGGCCTATGGGCTGCGCAACCGCGGCACGCCGAAAGATGAGATCGACAGCCGGGTCCGCGCGACGGCGAAAATACTGGAACTTTCGGCGCTGCTCGACCGCCGCCCGCGCGAGCTTTCCGGCGGCCAGCGCCAGCGTGTCGCCATGGGTCGTGCCATTGTGCGCAATCCGAGGGTTTTCCTTTTCGACGAGCCGCTTTCCAATCTCGATGCCAAATTGCGTGGCCAGATGCGCGTCGAGATAAAGAACCTGCAGCGCTCGCTTGGCGTCACGTCGGTCTATGTCACACATGACCAGCTCGAGGCGATGACGTTGGCCGACATCCTCGTCGTCATGAATGCCGGACTGGTCGAACAAATGGGGGCGCCGCTCGACGTCTACGAAAGGCCGGCCTCGACCTTCGTCGCTTCCTTCATTGGCGCGCCGCCGATGAATCTCCTGCCCCTTTCGCAAGGGCCGGCTGGTCCGGCGCTGGCTGATGGCAAGACGATTGAATTTGCGCCTGCGAACGCCGTCACGCTCGGCTTCCGCCCCGAGGATGCCGACGTCACCTTCGGGTCCGAGGCACCGTCCGGCGCGCTCATCCTGCCGGCGCTGGTCGAGGCAGTCGAACCGGTAGGCGCCGAAAGTTTCCTTCACTGCGCTGCAGGTGGCAGCAGGATCGTCGTGCGGGTCGCGGGTCGCGCCACCGCCACGGTTGGCAACCAATTGCGCGTGGTTGCCAAGGCAGAAAAGCTGCACTGGTTCGATCAGGCCGGAAAGCGCGTCGGCTA
>NZ_RZRW01000170.1:0-10301 GCF_003998745.1 Mesorhizobium sp. M7A.F.Ca.US.014.04.1.1
AGCCTCGAGCAGCCGTGCACCGTTCTGGCGGGCAAAATCGAGGCCGCCTTCGACGAGGCGATGCGTGATGCCCCTGCCGCGCGCCTTGCCGCGGATGAAAAAGCAGGAGATCGCCCAGACGGCCGGATCCGTGGCGTCGGCAGGATCGACCGGTGCCGACCCCCTGCCCTGGTTGTTCCATTCGGGCACGTCGGCGCGCGGTCCGATCTGCATCCAGCCAACCGCCTGACCGTCCTCGAATGCCAGCAGGCCCGGCGGCGGGCCGGCCTCGATGCGCGCCTTGATGTGGTCCTTGTTGCGTTCCCGGCTGCTCTCGCGACGCATCGCCGGCGCCAGCCGGAAGTGCGTGCACCAGCAGCCGTAGCAGGCACCTTGCTTGCCGAAGAGGTCCTCGAATTCAGCCCAAAGCTCGGGCGCAAGCGGCGCTATGGTCGTGCTCATGCGTTCTCCCCAGGCCAGCCTTGTCGCTGGCCTTGCACTGTCGTACCATTGCCTCTGTTCTCTTTATGTTCGCAGCGATGGCGGCCCCTGTCAACAATCCCGATCACGGTTTTTGCCGCGACTGCCTGATGCTTCAGCGCAGCCAGACGCGCCGCTGCGAGCGCTGCGGCAGCCCCCGGCTTGCGCGTCATCCCGAGCTTTACCGGCTGCATCTGGCCCATATCGATTGCGACGCCTTCTATGCGGCAATCGAAAAGCGCGACAATCCGGCGCTCAAGGACAAACCGTTGATCATCGGCGGCGGCAAGCGCGGCGTGGTCTCCACCGCCTGCTACATCGCCCGCATCCAGGGCGTCCGCTCGGCCATGCCGATGTTCAAGGCGCTCGAAGCCTGCCCGGAGGCGGTGGTCATCAGCCCCAACATGGAAAAATACGTCCGCGTCGGCCGCGAAGTGCGCGCCATGATGCAGGCGCTGACGCCGCTGGTCGAGCCACTGTCGATCGACGAGGCGTTTCTCGACCTCGCCGGCACCGAACGACTGCACGGCCTGCCACCCGCTGTGGTGCTGGCGCGCTTTGCGCTGGCGGTCGAGAAGGAGATCGGCATCACCGTTTCGGCCGGCCTGTCCTACTGCAAGTTCCTCGCCAAGATAGCGTCGGACTTCCGTAAACCGCGCGGCTTCTCGGTCATCGGCGAAGCCGAGGCGGTCGGCTTCCTGGCGGCGCAGCCGGTGACCATGATCTGGGGTGTCGGCAAGGCGTTCAACGCAACGCTGGAGCGTGACGGCATCCGCACCATCGGCCAGCTGCAGCAGATGGATCGCGGCGACCTCATGCGCCGCTATGGCACGATGGGCGACCGGCTCTACCACCTTTCGCGCGGCGAGGATGTCCGCCGCGTCGATCCCGATCAGGACGCCAAGAGCGTATCGGCCGAAACCACCTTCGACACCGACATCGCGTCGCTGGAGGAACTGATCGCGGTTCTCAGGGGTCTTTCGGAAAAGGTTTCGGCACGGCTGAAAAAGTCAGGCATTGCCGGGCGCACCGTGGTGCTGAAACTGAAGAGCCAGGATTTCAAGCTGCGCACGCGCAATCGCCAGCTCGGCGACCCGACCCGGCTCGCCGACCGCATCTTTCAGACTGGGGTGGAGCTTCTGCGCAAGGAAACCGACGGCACGAAGTATCGGCTGCTCGGCATCGGCGTCAGCGACCTCTCGGACGACGACAAGGCCGACCCGCCCGATCTGGTCGACATCCAGTCGCGCAAGCGCGCCATGGCCGAGGGCGCCATCGATGCCTTGCGCGACAAGTTCGGCCGCAAGGCGGTGGAAACCGGCTACACATTCGGCAAGGGCCGCGATGCCCATCCGCCGGAGCCGCTCGAGGATTAGGTGCGCTGCAAGTCTATCCTGCTCGTCACCACGCTCTTGCCGGTTTTCGGGTCGGTGTCGATGACGGTCAGCCGCATGCCGTTCTCGCCGCGTTTCTCGACCTTCATCTGCGCCCTTCGGTCGCCATTGACCTCCTTGGCCCAGCGAATGCCCAGGTTGATCGCATTGCCCGAACGGCTGCCGTTGAGTTGCGCCGGTCCCGTGCGAGAGCCGACATAGGTGCCGCTGTATTTGGCACCTGTAACTTTCAGATTGGCGCTGATGGCCCGCGACACCACAATGAGACCGCGGCAATTTCCATCCAGCGATAGCGAGGTTGAGGTCGCATTCGACTTGAAGCTGCACGATACGCTGACGTTCGGAGCATCCGTGGTTACCTGGACAGTGCCCTTGCCGGCGAAATTGCCCTTGAACGACTGAAGAAATTGGGTCTCGTCGGCATGTGCTGCGCCTGCCGCAACCAATAGACCGCCGGTAAGCGCGAATTGCGCGAAGGATCTCATCGAAGCTCTCCTTGTCGTTTTCGAAAAAAGGCGGGGCGATCCACGAGCACGGCTGACCATCGGGACTCAACGCCACCTACCATTTCAGGTTCCGTCCGCCACATGACTGTTTTACAACATCGAGCCAGTCGCGACTGGCCCAGAAGAATGCCTTGGCTAGCGGTTGCGGCAGAGGTGCTGGCCTGCGACATAGCGCGAATGGCACCCACCCCCTCGATCCCCAAGGCCGCGTTCTGGATGGCGCTGTCTATCGCCTCGTTCCTTGGCATGACGGTCGCCGGCCGGGCCACGACAGCGGAGCTCAACGTCTTCCAAGTGCTGGAGTTGCGCTCCGTGATCGGCTTCTTCATCCTGCTGCCGCTGGTGATGATGAGTGGCGGCTTTCAAGCCATGCGCACGCAGCGCCCGGTTGCCCATATCGCCCGCAACGTCATCCATTACACGGGCCAGGCGGCATGGCTCTACGCCCTCACCTTGATTCCGCTGGCCGTGTTGATCTCGATCGAATTCACCACTCCGATCTGGACAGCTATCCTGGCGGTGATCTTTCTGGGCGAAAGGCTGAACCGGCCCAAGTTGGCAGCGATCGCGCTGGGGCTGATCGGCGTGGTGATCATCGTGCGCCCCGGTGTCGGCTCGGTCGATCCTGGACATCTCGTCGTGCTGGGCGCCGCGGCCTGCTTCGGCATCTCGGTGGTCACCGTCAAGTCGCTGACCCGGACAGACAGCGTCGTACGCATCATCTGCTGGATGCTGATTGTCCAGTCGGTGGTCGGTCTCATCCCGGCGCTCTATACGTGGCGCAACCCGCCACTGGAGCTATGGCCATGGATCGTGCTGATCGCCTTCACCGGCATGTCGTCGCATTTCTGTATGGCCCGAGCGCTTGGCTATGCCGACGCGACCATCGTCTCGCCGATGGATTTTCTACGCGTGCCGCTATCGGCACTGATCGGCTGGCTGCTCTATAGCGAGCAGATCGACGCCTTCACCGCCGGCGGCGCGCTGCTGATCCTGATGGGCAATCTGCTCAATCTGCAGCGCAGGCAGATAAAGCCGGCCGAAGTGGCGGCGTCGTAGTCCCGCCGGCCGTCAGTTCCCTTCGTCGGGTATGTTGAGAAGATGGCCGCAGGCCTTGCAATGCACGGCGTCCGGCTCGTGCCGCCGCAAGCCGCACTGCGGACAGGGAAACAACACCTTGGCTGGCCGGAAGATCGCCTGAGCCAGTCTGACAAACAGCGATATGCCGATGATCATGGTGACGATTGCCGTCAGCTTGCCGGCCATGCCCGGCAGCACGATGTCGCCGAAGCCGGTCGTCGTCACCGTGGCGACAGTGAAATAAAGCGCGTCGATATAGTTTTCCAGGCCGGCGCCAGTGCGAAAGAAGAACGTGTAGACGAAGCCGGTGATGACGAACAGGAAGGTCAAAAGGTTGATGACCGCGTGGCTGGCCTCTCGCCACGGCCGCAGTCCTCGCATCTCGAAATGCCGCCAGAGCGAACCGCTGCGCGACAGCGACCACAGCCGCAGGATGCGCAGGAAGGCGAGATTGGCGAACGCCGTTGGCATCAGCAGCGTCAAGAGGATGAAGACATCGACCCACGAGGTCGGCTGCTTCATCAGCCGCAGCATGTTCTTGGAGGCAAGCAGGCGGGCAGCGAGGTCCGCGGCAACCAGCGCGGCCGCCGAATAGTCGAGCCAGAGGAAGGACGGCTTGTCCTGGAGAACCGGCGTCGCGATGAAGAAGGCGATGATGGCGAGGTCGATGACGACGGCCACCAGTTGGAACCGGAAAGCGGCCGGCGTGCGCCCATGATAAAGCCTGCGCAGCCGGTCACGCAGCCGCGCCAAGGCTGAAACCGCCTGCGACCCATTCCTCTGCGCCGGCTTCATGCTGACTGCGCCGGCGTTGGCCGCAGCGACCGCCCGGCTGATTGCCGCGCCCCGAAAAGAGCGGGGGTCACACCAATTCCACTTCGACCACGCCCGGCACCGCGCGCATCGCCGAGGCGATCTGCGGCGAGATACGGTAGCGGTTCGGCAGCTCTATCTCGATTTCACCCTCGCCTTCTTCCTTGATCAGCACGAAACTGACCTGGCCTTCGCCCCTGACGGTCAGTTGGCCGGCCAGCGTGTTGATCGGCGTGGCGTTGCGCACGAAGATACGCAGCGCCTTCTGGATGCGACTTGCCTCATCCTCCAGCGACTGCACCGAGTTGATGCGCAGATTGACGCCTTCCGGCCTGTCCTCGGCCGCAACGGTGATGACGACGGAGCGGCCGGCCTCGAGCAGGTCGCGATACTGTGCCAGTCCTTCCGAAAACAGCACGGCTTCGTACTGGCCTGACGTATCCGAAAAGGCGATGACGCCCATCTTGTTGCCGGTGCGCGTCTTGCGTTCCTGCTTGGATGTCACCGTGCCGGCCAGGCGGCCGGCGGCGGCACCGCGTTTGACGGCCGCCGAGAACTCGGCCCACGTTTGCACCCGCATCTTCTGCAGGGCCGCCTTGTACTCGTCGAGCGGGTGGGCCGAGAGGTAAAAGCCGACCACCTGGAATTCACGGTGCAGCCGGTCGGCGGCGAGCCACGGCTCTGTCGCCGGCAGATTGAGTGCCTGCGACTGGGCGCCGAGCGAGGCGCCGAAGATGTCGTGCTGTCCGGAAACCGCGTTCTGCTGCGCCAGCGACGCCAGCCCCATCATGCGTTCCACGCCCGCCATCATCGACGCGCGGTCGTGGCCGAAGCAGTCGAGCGCGCCGGCCATGATCAGGCTTTCGAAGACGCGCTTGCCGACGATCTTGGGATCGACCCGCTCGCAGAAATCGGCGAGGTTCTTGAACGGCTTTTCGCCACGCTGGGCAACGATGTGCTCGACCGCCGCGTCGCCGACGCCCTTGAGCGCTGCCAGCGAATAATAGATGCGGTTCTCACCGACCTCGAAGGGGCGAAAGCTCGATGTCACCGACGGCGCCAGAACCTCGATGCCGAGGCGCAGCGCGTCCTGGCGGAAATCGGCGAGCTTGTCGGTGTTGCCCATGTCGAGCGTCATCGACGCCGCCAGGAACTCGACCGGATAATGCGCCTTGAGATAGGCGGTCTGGTATGAAACCACCGCATAGGCGGCGGCGTGCGATTTGTTGAAACCATAGTCAGCGAACTTGGCCAGCAGG
Source organism: Mesorhizobium sp. M7A.F.Ca.US.014.04.1.1 (assembly GCF_003998745.1). NCBI lineage: Bacteria > Pseudomonadati > Pseudomonadota > Alphaproteobacteria > Hyphomicrobiales > Phyllobacteriaceae > Mesorhizobium > Mesorhizobium sp. M7A.F.Ca.US.014.04.1.1. The sequence goes on from NZ_RZRW01000170.1 coordinate 5,512, forward strand.
TCGAAAATGAAGTCGGCTTGCGGCTTGCCGACGCCACGCTCGACCGCGCCGGAGACGAAGCGCTCGCGCTGCTTGTCCATCTCGGCGCGAATCTTCTTGCCCATGGCGCGGCGCAGCAGATCGGCTTCGCCGAGCGAGTAGCCCGACAGCTCCTGCGCGATCTGCATCACCTGTTCCTGGTAGACGATGACGCCTTGCGTCTCCTTCACCAGATGGTCGATCTTGGGATGGATCGAGGCCATCTCCTCCTCGCCATGCTTGCGGGCGTTGTAGGTCGGGATGTTTTCCATCGGGCCGGGTCGATACAGTGCGACCAGCGCGATGATGTCCTCGATGCAGTCGGGCCGCATGCCGATCAGCGCCTTGCGCATGCCGGCACTTTCCACCTGGAACACGCCGACCACTTCGCCGCGCGACAGCATGGCGTAGGTCTCGGGATCGTCGAGCGGGATGGTTGCCAGGTCGATCTCGATGCCGCGCCGGCGGATCAGCTTCACCGCCGTCTCCAGCACGGTCAGCGTCTTCAGGCCGAGGAAGTCGAACTTCACCAGTCCGGCCTGCTCGACATATTTCATGTTGAACTGGGTGACGGGCATGTCCGAGCGCGGATCGCGGTACATCGGCACCAGCTCCGAGAGCGGCCGGTCGCCGATGACGATGCCGGCGGCGTGCGTCGAGGCATGGCGGTAGAGGCCTTCCAGCTTCTGCGCCATGTCGAGCAGCGTCTGAACGATCGGCTCCCTCTCGGCCTCTTCGGCAAAGCGCGGCTCGTTGGCGATGGCGTCGGCGAGCTTGACCGGATTGGCCGGGTTCTGCGGCACCATCTTGGAGAGCTTGTCGACCTGGCCATAGGGCATTTGCAGGACGCGGCCGACGTCGCGCAGCACGGCGCGCGCCTGCAGCGTACCGAAGGTGATGATCTGGCCGACCTGGTCGCGGCCGTATTTCTGCTGGACGTAGCGGATGACCTCCTCGCGCCGATCCTGGCAGAAGTCGATGTCGAAGTCGGGCATCGACACGCGGTCGGGATTGAGGAAGCGCTCGAACAGCAGCGAGAAGCGCAGCGGATCAATGTCGGTGATGGTGGTCGAATAGGCGACCAGCGAGCCTGCGCCCGAACCGCGGCCAGGCCCGACCGGAATGCCTTGCGCCTTGGCCCATTTGATGAAGTCGGCAACGATCAGGAAGTAGCCGGGAAACTTCATCTTGGTGATGATGCCAAGCTCGAAGTTCAACCGCTCGCGGTATTGCTCGACCGTATAGCCCGCGGTCGGGCCATGCATGGCAAGGCGCGCGTCGAGCCCCTCATGGGCCTGGCGGGCCAGTTCGTCGGCTTCCGCCTGCACGGCGGCGTCATTGTCGGCGACATCGCCGCCGGTGAAGCGCGGCAGGATCGGATTGCGGTTCTTCGGGTAATAGGAGCAGCGCAGCGCGATCTCGACAGTGTTGTCGATCGCCTCCGGCAGGTCGGCAAAGAGCCTTGCCATATCGGCCTGGCTGCGCAGGAAATTGTCGGGCGACAGCCGGCGGCGGTTGTCGGCGGCAACGACCGATCCCTCGGCAATGGCAATCAGCGCGTCATGTGCGTCATAGTCGTCGCGAGAGGAAAAGAACGCCTCGTTGGTGGCGACCAGCGGCAGTTCATGGGCATAGGCCAGATCGATCGAGGATTTTTCGATCACGCGATCATAACCGGAAACCCGATCAAGCTCGACATAGAGCCGGTCGCCGAACATCTCCTTGAGAGTCAGAAGCCGGGCTTCGGCCAGATCGCGGCGATCTTCCTTGAGCGCGGTGCCGATCGGTCCGCGCGGTCCGCCGCTGAGGCAGATCAACCCGTCACAATAGCCTTCCATCATTTCCGTGGTCAGGTGCACGGCTTCGCCCGGCGGCGTTTCGAGGTAGACGCGGCTGACCAGCCTGACCAGATTGGAATAGCCCGCCTCGGTCGCGGCAAGCAGAACGACCGGCCGCATATCGGGACCTTGCCGTCGGCGGTCGCGCTGGCCATCGCTGTTTTCGCCGGAAAAGGCGAGCGCCGTCTGGCAGCCGATGATCGGCTGGATGCCGTCCTTCACCGCCTTCTGCGCGAATTCGAGCGCGCCAAACAGGTTGTTGGTGTCGGTAACGGCGATGGCCGGGGCTTCGTCCTTGACCGCATGAGCCACCACCTTGCCGATCTGCAAGGCGCCTTCCAGCAGCGAATAGGCCGAATGCACGAGCAAATGGACGAAGGGCCGCGCCGGGGCCTCCGGCCGCGCCGCAGCAATCGCCGCTTCTCGCTTCAAGGGATCGCGGGGGAGTTTTTCGTCGGCCATGGTGCTGCGTGAAGGTCCTTGAGTCGATGGAGATGTATTGTCCGGGACCGCGCGATGCCAGTCCAGCACAAACCACTGCTGATCACAGGCTGCCTGCCCGGCTAGCCCTAAGCAAACTCCATGATCACAGCGTCGACAGCCAGGCTGTCGCCAGGCTTGGCGTTGAGTTTGGAGACGACAAGGTCGCGTTCGGCACGCAGCACGTTTTCCATCTTCATCGCTTCGACCACCGCCAATGTCTCGCCTGCCTTGACCTCCTGGCCTTCGGCAACGGCAATCGACACGACAAGGCCAGGCATCGGGCAAAGCAGCAGCTTCGACGTGTCCGGCGCCACCTTTTCGGGCATCAGCCTTTCCAGTTCGGCGGTGCGCGGCAGCATGGCGCGCGCGGTCACCGACATGCCTTTCCAGGCGATGCGAAAGCCATTGGCGACCGGCCTGACCTGAGCCGTAACCTTGCGCTTGCCGACCGTACCGCGCCAGACCAGATCGCCCGGCCGCCAGCCGGATGCAACGGTCAGCGCCTTGCCGCCCGCGATCGACAGATCGACTTCCATCGGAATGGAAATCATGCCCTCGATGATGGACGCCGACAGATAGTCATCATCGATCTTCACGACCCAGTCGCGCTTCAGCGCTCCCGAATGCGGCGCCAGGCGCCCGCCCAGCCGGTCAAGCCGATCACGTCGCAGCAGTTCCACTGCGGTCGCGATCGACGCCAGCACCGCTTTCTCGTCGTCGTTCGGCACGACCGGCGCGAAACTGTCGGGATATTCCTCCGATATGAAAGCGGTCGATATCCGCCCTTCCCGCCAACGCTGATGCTGCATCAAGGCAGCCAGGAACGGAATGTTGTGCTCGATTCCGTCGACGACGAAGCTGTCGAGCGCTTCCGACATGGCATCGATGGCTTCCAGACGCGTCGGCGCCCAGGTGCACAGCTTGGCGAGCATCGGATCGTAGAACATCGAGATTTCGGAGCCTTCGGTGACGCCGGTGTCGTTGCGGATGACGACATCGCCGAATTGTCCTTCCTCCGGCGGCCGGTAGCGGGTCAGCCGGCCGATCGAAGGCAGGAAATTGCGGTAAGGGTCTTCGGCATAGAGCCGGCTTTCCACCGCCCAGCCGTTCAGCTCGATGTCGCTTTGCTTCAGGCCAAGCTTTTCGCCGGCGGCGACGCGGATCATCTGCTCGACCAGATCGATGCCGGTGATGAGCTCCGTCACCGGGTGCTCGACCTGCAATCGTGTATTCATTTCAAGGAAATAGAAGTTCTTGTCCTTGTCGACGATGAATTCGACCGTGCCGGCGCTCTGGTAGTCGACGGCCTTGGCCAGCGCCACAGACTGCTCGCCCATGGCCTTGCGTGTCGCGGCGTCCAGGAATGGCGACGGCGCCTCTTCGGCGACCTTCTGGTTGCGTCGCTGGATCGAGCATTCGCGCTCGCCGAGATAGAGCGCGTTGCCATGCGCGTCGGCCAGCACCTGGATTTCGATGTGGCGCGGATCGACGACGAATTTCTCGATGAAGAGACGATCGTCGCCGAACGAACTCTTGGCTTCCGAGCGCGCGCGGTCGAAGCCATCGCGCACTTCGGCTTCGCTCCAGGCGATGCGCATGCCCTTGCCGCCGCCGCCGGCCGAAGCCTTGATCATCACGGGATAACCGATTTCGCCGGCGATCTTTTCGGCATGATCGGCATTCTCGATGACGCCGAGCCAGCCGGGCACGGTGGAAACCTTGGCGGCGTTGGCGAACTTCTTCGATTCGATCTTGTCACCCATCGCCTTGATCGCCTTGGGCTTCGGGCCGATGAAAATGATGCCTTCCGCTTCCAGCGCCTCACAGAAGGCCGCCCGCTCGGACAGGAATCCGTAGCCGGGGTGCACGGCCTGGGCTCCCGTCTCCTTGCACGCGGCGATGATCTTTTCAGGGACGAGATAGCTCAGCGCGGCTGGCGAAGGCCCGATATGCACCGCCTCGTCGGCCATCTCGACATGCACGGCGTCGCGATCGGCATCGGAATAGACCGCGACGGTGGCAATGCCCATCTTGCGCGCCGTCTTGATGACGCGGCAGGCAATTTCGCCGCGATTGGCGATCAGGATCTTGGTGAACATGCGAAATGTCATCCCTCGGGTCGGCCGTTCCTTTTATGGCCTGTGCTTGCAGGGTCAAGCCGACCATGCAATTCACTGCCTTTCAATCGACTTGCGATTCCAATTCATCGCTGTGGCCCAGTCGGGGAGCCAGCTGCCAGTTGATCGTGTCGGCAAAACCTGAAACCTTGGAAAAAAATTCGCATTGGAGGACGCCTGATGAAAACCCGCGCCGCTGTCGCTGTTGCCGCCGGAAAGCCGCTGGAGATCATGGAGGTCGACCTCGAGGGCCCGCGCGAGGGCGAAGTGCTGGTCGAGATCAAGGCGACAGGCATTTGCCACACCGACGAATTCACACTGTCGGGCGCCGATC
>NZ_RZRW01000017.1:0-24923 GCF_003998745.1 Mesorhizobium sp. M7A.F.Ca.US.014.04.1.1
CCGAGGATGTCGAGACGGCCCTGGCGAACCTCTCCACGCTGGCGGCACTCGGCCCACAACAGCTGCTGTTTCACCACGATCCGACGCGCGGCCACGGGCTCGATGCCTTGCGCGCTTTCGCCCGGCTCGCAACTGCCTACGCAGCCGAAACCACCCTCGAATGCGTCGTTGCCTGCGCTGGTGATCTTGACGCCGAGTTGTCCGGCGTCGCCGACCTGGTTCGCCGGGCCGGGCTAAAACTCTCGGCCATTGCCGTGTCGCCGTCGGTCGACCGGCAGTCGACACCGCCGGGCAGCGCGTGGCCGGAATGCCCGCCGCTCGACGACATTTATGCCGCAGCGCGGCGGGCATTCCCCGATATCCGCCTCGGCGGCGGCATGTTCAGCTATTTCACCGAACTCAACCGCAAGCGCGTTCCGGCAGACCAGCTCGATTTCGTCACCCATTGCACCTGCCCGATCGTGCACGCCGCCGACGATCTCAGCGTCATGCAGTCGCTGGAGGCGCTGCCTTTCATCACCCAATCGGCACGGGCTATCTTCGGGGCAAAGCCCTACCGGATCGGACCGTCGACGATTGCCATGCGCCAGAACCCTTATGGCGGAGCGACCAAACCCAATCCCGGGGGACAGCGCATTGCCATGGCCGACAGCGATCCGCGCCATGCCGGCCAGTTCGCGGCGGCTTGGACGGTCGGCTATGCCGCGCGCGTCGCAGCCGCTGGGCTGGAACAGCTCACGCTCTCCAGCTTCACCGGACCGTTCGGCGTGCTGGCGTCATCCGGAGAACCCGTCGCGGAAGGATCGCCCCGGCCGCTCTTCAGAGCCATCAAGGGGCTTTGCGAACTGGCCGGCCTTGCGCATGTGGCCGCAGGGACGAGCGATGAGACCAAGGTGCTGGCGCTGGCTGGACGCTCGGCCTCGGGCGACACTGTCGTGTGGCTGGCGAACCTGACGGCGGACGACGTGCAAGTCGACATTTCAGCTTTTGGCCGAGGCCATCTCGTGATGACGCCTTACGAGATCGTCCGGATCGACTGACGTTATTTTTCGGAGTTCATCACATAGAGCGCGCGCGAGCGTTCGAGATGCTTGATCATCGCCTTCTCGGCGCCATCGGCATCCTTCTTCTCGATGCGGCCGATGATCTCTTCGTGCTCGGTGAGCGTGAACTTTTCCTTGCCGGTCCAGATCAGCATTTCGGTGTGGTATTCCTTCAGCCAGCCGAGCATCGCCTCGCTGACGGCGACATAGATCGGGTTGCCGGAGATCGCGGCGATCTGTGTATGGAACTTCATGTCGGCGGAGATGAAGGCTTCGGAATCGCCGCGAAAGCCGCGCTGTTCGGCAACGGTGGCCCGCAGCCGCAGCACATCCTCGGCGGTGGCCTTTTCGGCGGCTTCCCTGACCATGCCACGCTCGAAGAAGATGCGCGCGGTCTTCAGGTGCTCCAGCGTGTCTTTCGATGACGACAGGATGATCTTGGCGGCGCCGTCGACCTGCTTGATGATCGACTTGGCGGTGAGTTGCAGCACCTTGGCGCGTTCGCCATGCGAGATCGCAACCAGCCCCATATTGCTCAGCGCCTGCATCGCCTCGCGGATCGCGGGGCGGCCGACCTCGAAGCGCTCCATCAGCTCGCGCTCCGAGGGCATGTCGTCGCCTGGCATCAGCTCGCCGCTGGTGATCAGGCGCTTCAGCCGCAAGAAGACCTCATCGGAAAGCTTGCGCCGGACAATCGGTTCCGAACGGTTCATCGCCGCGAATCACTCCCTTGACCCGGCCCTATCTAACACTGCCGCCACAATTCCCGGAATTGCCGTCTGTCGATCCCGCTGCCGGATATGACTTGCAATACTTATGTACTCATTATACCAGATTCGAAACACCAGTGAACCTTTTTCGAACGCCTCGGCTTGAGACAGCGGACCATGATCACCCTCACCTACCGCATCGAAACGCCTGGAAGCATCGAAGCGCTGGCGGCCAAGATCGCCAGCGATCAGTCGACCGGCACCTTCGTAGCGCTGCCCGGCGAGACCGAGGAACTGAAGGCCCGGGTGGCGGCACGTGTGCTGGCGATTCGGCCTCTGCCCGATGCCGAGCGGCCGTCGCTTCCCAATGACGGTAAGGGGCCGTTCAGGCGCGCCGATGTCGACATCGCCTTTCCGTTCGATGCCATCGGCACCGACCTTTCGGCGCTGATGACGATTGCCATCGGCGGCACCTATTCGATCAAGGGCCTTACCGGGATTCGCGTCGTCGACATGAAATTGCCGGAGGAGTATCGCGGGGCACATCCCGGCCCACAGTTCGGTGTCGCCGGCAGCCGCCGGCTGACCAATGTGACTGACCGCCCGATCATCGGCACGATCGTCAAGCCGGCGCTAGGATTGCGGCCGCACGAGACGGCGGCAATGGTGGCGGAACTGATCGCCGCCGGCGTCGACTTCATCAAGGATGACGAGAAGCTGATGAGCCCGGCCTATTCGCCCCTGTCGGAACGGGTGAAGGCAATCATGCCGCTGATCCTCGATCACGAGCAGAAGACCGGCAAGAAGGTGATGTATGCCTTCGGCATTTCGCACGCCGATCCCGACGAGATGATGCGCAACCACGATCTGGTGGCGAAGGCCGGCGGCAATTGTGCTGTTATCAACATCAATTCGATCGGCTTTGGCGGCATGGCATTCCTGAGAAAACGCTCCGGCCTGGTGCTGCATGCTCATCGCAACGGCTGGGACATCCTCACCCGTCACCCCGGCCTCGGCATGGACTTCAAGGTCTGGCAGCAATTCTGGCGACTGCTCGGCGTCGACCAGTTCCAGATCAACGGCATCGCCTCGAAATACTGGGAACCGGATGACTCTTTCGTCGAATCCTTCAAGGCGGTGACGACGCCGATCTTTTCGGCTGGGGACTGCGCATTACCGGTGGCAGGTTCCGGCCAGTGGGGCGGTCAGGCGCCCGAGACATATGCACGAACCGGCCGGACCGTGGATCTTCTCTATCTCTGCGGCGGCGGCATCGTCAGCCATCCGGACGGACCGGGCGCCGGCGTACGTGCCGTGCAGCAAGCCTGGCAATCGGCGGTCGACGGCATTCCGCTGGCCGACTTCGCCTTGAACCATCCCGAACTGGCGCGGTCGATCGAAAAATTCGGCGACGGCAAGGCAGCCTGAGACGATGCAGGACCTGCTTCTCAGCTATTATGGCGACGACCTGACCGGCTCGACCGATGTCATGGAGGCGCTCGAGCTCGGTGGCGTGCCGACCGTGCTGTTCATGCGCCAGCCGGACGCGGCCCTGCTGTCCCGGTTTGGCCATTGCCGGGCGATAGGGCTGGCCGGCACCAGCCGCAGTGAGACGCCGCAATGGATGGACACGCATCTGCGCGATGCCTTCGCCTGGCTGAAGACGCTTAACGCCGAGATTTGCCACTACAAGGTCTGCTCGACCTTCGATTCCAGCCCGACGATCGGCAGCATCGGCCGAGCCATCGAGGTCGGCCGCTCGGTGTTCGCGCAGGATAGCGTGCCGCTGCTGGTCGGCGCGCCGCAGCTCAAGCGCTATACCGCTTTCGGCCATCTGTTCGCGGCCTATCGCGACCAATATTTCCGCATTGATCGCCACCCGGTGATGAGCCGTCACCCGACGACGCCAATGGATGAGTCCGATCTGCTGATCCATCTGTCGCGGCAGACGGCGCTGAGCTCCGGGCTGGTCGATCTTGCGACGCTGCAGTCGGCATCGCGGTCGGCGGCGTTCGATCGCCTGACCGGAAACGGCACCGCCATCGTGCTTGTCGATGTCGACAGTCTGGAGACGCAGGTTTTGGCCGGCAAGGAACTGTGGCGCGTTCGCAAGCCCGGCGGTTCTTTTGTCGTCGGCTCGTCCGGTGTCGAATATGCGCTGCTGGCCGAATGGACGTCGAATGGCGTCGTCAGCGCTGGGCCAGGCTTCACACCGCCGGGCGCTGCCGAGCGGATAGCCGTCGTGTCGGGCAGTTGCTCGCCGACCACCGAACGACAGATCCGGCATGCCCTGACCGACGGTTTCGACGGCATCGAGGTCGATCCGGTCGAACTGGTTTCGGAGGCCTCGCAGCAGGCGATCACGCGCGCAACGGCAAGCGGCCGTGCCAGTCTGCAAGCCGGGCGCAGCGTCATCCTCTACACCGCGCTTGGCCCCACTGCCGACAGGGGCGCCGAAATCGACCGGGAGGAAGGCGCCCGCCACAGGCTTGGCCGCGGCCTCGGAGAAATCCTTCGCAACCTGACGGTGGAACAGAGCCTGCGTCGCGTGGTCATTGCAGGCGGCGACACGTCGAGCCACGCACTCGGCGAGACGGGCGTCGATGCCCTGACAATTCGCATGCCGCTGCCCGCTTCGCCGGGTTCCCCGCTTTGCGTTGCCCACTCGCGCGTCAAGGCGATCGACGGACTGGAGGTCGCGCTCAAGGGCGGCCAGGTCGGGACCGATCGCTATTTCTCAGCCATCCGCGACGGCCTCGGCGGTTGAAACAGCCAGCGCCTGCGTCCAGGTGTTGGCCGTGGGAACATCTCAGCGCGCGAAATACGCCTTGCCGGGTGGAAATCCCGGTAACACCCGGTATTATCTGCGAAAATGCCGAAGTCGGGAGGATGCCGGGTGCAGACCAAGAAGATCATCAACGATGGCAACCGCGCCGTCGACGAGATGCTGGAAGGCATCCTGGCAGCGCATCCCCGCCATCTCAAAAGCGTGGACGGCAGTCCACGCTCCATCGTCGCCCGCGACGGGCCGCGCCAGGGCAAGGTGGGCCTGGTCATCGGCGGCGGCTCGGGCCACGAGCCGAGCTTTCTCGGCTTTGTCGGCAAGGGCTTGGCTGACGCTGCGGCCATCGGCAATGTCTTTGCCTCGCCGCCGCCGGACCCGATCCTCGAATGCGCCAAGGCGGTCAGCGGCGGCGCCGGCGTGCTGTTCATGTACGGCAATTATGCCGGCGACGTGATGAATTTCGACATGGCGGCCGAGATGGCGGCGATGGACGACATCGAGGTGCGCACGGTGCTGAGCACCGACGACGTCGCCTCGGCACCGCGCGACCAGCGGCACAAGAGGCGCGGCGTCGCCGGCAATTTCTTCATCTTCAAGGCGGCCGGCGCCGCCTGCGACCGGATGTTGTCGTTCGACGAATGCGAGCGCATCGCCGGCAAGGCCAACGACCACACCTTCACCATGGGCGTGGCGCTGTCGCCCTGTTCGCTGCCGCAGACCCGCCGGCCAAATTTCGAGATCGGGCCGGACGAGATGGAGATCGGCATGGGCATCCACGGCGAGCCCGGCATCGCACGCGAAAAGTTGAAAACAGCCGATGAGATCACCGACGAGATGCTGGACAGGATCCTCGACGAGATGGCGCCGGCGCGCGGCGACAAGGTCGCGGTGCTCGTCAATTCGCTGGGCTCAACGCCGCTGATGGAACTCTACATCATGAACCTGCGCGTGAAGCAGAGGCTTGATGAGATCGGTGTGTCCATCCACGCAAGCTGGGTCGGCAATTACTGCACCTCGCTCGAAATGGCCGGGGCCTCGATCACGCTGCATCGGCTGGACGGCGAGTTGCAGACGATGCTGGACCACCCCTGCGACTGCGCCATGTTTCGCGCCGGCTAAACCCACTCTGTGGCAAGGACTAAGACATGACGACAATCGATACTGCCCGCCTTGTCACGATGTTCGCGGCGATCGCAAACTCCATGTCAGCAGACAGGGACAGGCTGTGCGCGCTTGACGGGGTTATCGGTGACGCCGACCACGGCATCGCGATGGAGCTTGGATTTTCCGCTGCGCGCGATGCGGTGGCCGGACTGGACACCGCGGCGACCGATCCGACCACCTTGCTGAACACGGCGGCAAAGTCGTTCCTGAATGCGGTCGGCGCCTCCTCCGGTCCGCTCTATGCGACCGCGCTCATGCGCGCCGCGGCAGCCGTCAAGGGCAAGACGGCGCTCGACGACGCGGATGTGGTCGCCCTGTTCCAGGCCATGGCCAAGGGCATTCAGGATCGCGGCAAGGCAGAGCTTGGCGAAAAGACGATGATCGATGCATGGGCGCCGGCGGGGCAAGCGGCGGGCGAAGCGCTGGCCTCAGGCAAGGATCTGGCCGCCAGTCTCAAGGCCGCCGCCCAGGCGGCAGAGACAGGCGCGGAAGCGACCAAAGCGATGGTGGCCACCAAGGGCCGGGCATCACGCCTCGGCGAACGTTCGCTTGGCCATATGGATCCGGGCGCTGCGTCCGCCGTCACCGTGATCGAGGCGATGCGGACCGCCTTGACCGACTGATCATCAGCGGACTTGCCGCGTCTTTCAGCGCTTGGCGTCGAGCTTGTCGACGGCCTGCACGTTCGCGGCAGATGGGCCATTCGGATCAAACTCGGAGGCAAGCCATGCGTCGGCGATCGATTTCGCCAGTTCGGGACCGATGACGCGGGCGCCCATGGTGATGATCTGGGCGTTGTTGGACTTGGCGGCGCGCTCCGCGGAATAGGTATCGTGGGTCAACGCGGCGCGAATGCCCGGCACCTTGTTGGCAGAGATGCTGACGCCGATGCCGGTGCCACAAAACAGGATGGCCCGGTCGTAGTTGCCGTCGAGAATTTCGTGGCCGACCGAGGCGGCGATATCGGCGTAGAAGCCGGCCTGGCTCAGGTCGACGACCTGCAACTCCGGCTTGGTGGCGAGATGCTTGGCGATGACATCGAGCAGCGGCTTGCCGGCGCTGTCGGCTCCGAGTGCGATCTTCATGATGATGAACTCCTTTGCTTTTGTCTCTGTCTCTTTGATTTGACGCAATTCCGGACGGAAAACCGCTTCACACTTTCCCGGAATTGCTCGCGCGGTTAGCGCGCGATGGCGGCCGACGCCTTTCTCAGAATGTCGATATAGCCTTCCGCTTGCCACGCCGAGCGGCCGATGAACAGGCCATCAATATGCGGCTGGCCGATAAGTTCGGCCGCGTTGCCGGGGTTGACGCTGCCGCCGTAAAGCACAGGCGGGGCAGCCGGCAGCCGGTCAGCGGCTACCTGCTTGATCAGCGCTTGCTGCTTGTCGGCATAGTCGGCGCTTGCGGGAATGCCCTTCTCCCCGATCGCCCAGACAGGCTCGTAGGCAAAGAGGATTTCCGCCTTCGGTTGATCGCCGCTCAGCTCCTGCAGCGCGCCGAGAACTTGTGCCGTCAGCACCGCCTCGGCGCGGCCTGATTCACGCTCGTCCAGCGTCTCGCCGACGCAGATCAGTGGCACGAAACCGTGCCTGACAGCAGCTGCCGTTTTCAGTCCGACAGTCGCATCCGTCTCGCCGAAATGCTCCCGGCGCTCGCTATGGCCGAGTTCGATTACATCCAGCCCGCAGTCTTTCAACATCACTGGCGAAATCTCTCCCGTCCACGCGCCGGCATCGGCCCAATGCATGTTCTGGGCACCTACCTTCACGCGGGTGTTGGCTAGTGCCGCCTTGACCTGGCGCGCGGCGGTGAACGGCGGAATGACGAAAGGCTGTATCGCCTGATCGAAACCAGGCACGAAGGCGGCCAACGCATCGGCGAACAGCAACGCCTCGGCAAGCGTCTTGTTCATCTTCCAGCTCGTGCCGACCCAATATGGGGCCATTGTTTTTCTCCTTCGATACTTTTGCGGCCGAAGCCGGCTTCCGGGCGACGTATTCGCTCAAGTCCGAGGCTTGAGACTGTCCCGGCCACTGTCGACGTAAGGCGCCCAGAAATCCACCGACTCGCGGATCATCTCGATAACCTGATGGTCGACTGGTTCCCTCTCCCTGAAGGAAAGTTCAAGGCAAATTTCATTGTCGGTTCCACCACCCTGCCGAACCGCGTCCAGCAACTTCTGCGGCACTATGCGGCCATCCTTGTTGTAGGCGGCCGTGAACGGCCAATGGCCGCCCTTGTTCATGGAAGACTGCTTGATGTGGATGATCGGAGATTGCAATGGAAACGCTTTCGCCCAGGCGTAGGGATCGGTGTCGGCAGGGTTGGGTGAGGTCACGTCGCCATGGTCGATATCGACCATCATCTTCATCGGTATGGGCAGCTTCGCTGCGTCGATGGCGCCTTGCAGCGTGACGCAGCTTTCGATCGTGTGGCCGAACTCGCGGCCGACCGACATCGGCTCCCAGAACAGGTATGTCAGCCCCGCCGCCCTGGCGTGTTCGGCAACCTCGCGCCAGCATTCGAGCGCGATATCGAGAAGTGCTGCCCGCCGTTGCGGATCGTCAAAGTCCTTGTAGGTGAAGATGGCGAACTGCGTGCCCATGCCTGGCGCGCCGAGTTCGGCGGAAATGTCGGCGAAGGTCTTGAACCAGTCGACATAGTAGCGCCGGACGTCGGCGTCCGGGTGGCCGAAATGGTTGAGCCGGCCATAAGGTCCGGTCATGCCGGAGGTGATCCTGACACCGGTCCGCGAAAGCGCGCTGTTGAACAGGCGCAGGAATTTGGCAATCGTGGCCGCCGGCCAGCCCGGATTGACGAATTCATGCGTCAACTGCACGTCGCGAATGCCGATGCCATAAGCAATCGCGTCGATCAAATCGTCTGGATCGGCGAAGCGATTGACCAGAGGATTGGTGTTGAGGGAAAGCGTGAAGGCCATCAGTCCGCCGTCGCCATGATGTTACCGAACCAATCTTCGAACGCTTTCCGCTCGGCCGCATTGATATGCAGGCCATGCTTTGTGCGGCGTTCCAGTATATCGGCTGATGTGCCAGCCCATTCGGTCTCGACCAGGAACTTTGCCTCCCGTTCATACAGATCGGGACCGAAGCGTCGGCCGAGATCAGCCTCGCTTTGCGCGCCGGCGAGCAATTGCCTGGCGCGGGTGCCGTAGCTTCGAGCGTAGTGCTTCACCAACGACGGGCTGAGCCATGAAAATTCGACATGCAGATCGCTCAGAAACTGCTCGAAGTCCGCATTGGGCAGGTCGCCCCCCGGCAAGGGAATTTTGGCCGTCCAGGCTTTCTTCATCGTCGGAAAGAATGGCTGGATCTTTTCCAGCGCGTGTTCCGACAGCTTGCGGAAGGTGGTGATCTTGCCGCCGAACACCGAAAGCAGCGGTGCGTTGCCGTTGGAGGCGTCGAGTTCGAAAATATAGTCGCGCGTCACCGCGCTTGGATTGTCGGCATTGTCGTCATAGAGCGGACGCACACCGGAGAAGCTGTAGACCACGTCCTGTGGCGTCAGCTGCCGCTTGAAATAGCGATTGACCACCTTGATCAGGTAGTCGACTTCGCTGGCCTCGGCGACCACTTCCTCGGGCCTGCCTTCGTAGGGAATGTCGGTCGTGCCGATCAGCGCCAGATCGTTCTCGTACGGGTTGACGAAGATCACCCGCTTGTCGTTGTTCTGGATGAGATAGGCCTGCCGCCCCTCCCAGAATTTGGGCACGACGATATGGCTGCCTTTTACAAGCCGGACATTGCGCGTCGAATTCTGCCCGGCGACGCGGCTGACAATGTCGTTGACCCAGGGACCTGCTGCGTTGATCAGAGCGCGCGCGCGGACTTTCGTGACGGCGCCCGTGCGACCATCCTGCATGTCGATCGACCACAGTCCGCCTTCACGGCGCGCCGCGACACAGGCGGTGCGCGTGAGCACTCTGGCGCCTCGCTGCCTTGCATCGAGCGCATTGAGCAGCACCAGGCGCGCATCGTCGACCCAGCAGTCGGAATATTCGAAACCGCGCTTGAATTCGTCCTTGATCGGCGCGCCTTCAGGCGAGGTCCTCAGGTTCAGCGTTCTTGTCCCAGGCAGCCGTTTGCGGCCGCCAAGGTGGTCGTAGAGAAACAGCCCGAGCCGGACCAGCCATGCCGGCCTATCCTGCGGGCTGTGCGGTAGAACGAAGCGCATCGGCCAGATGATATGCGGCGCCGCCTCGAGCAGCACCTCGCGTTCGATCAGCGCTTCGCGAACCAGCCTGAATTCATAATATTCGAGGTAGCGCAGGCCGCCATGCACCAGCTTGCCGGAACGCGAACTGGTGCCTTGCGCGAGATCGTCTTTTTCGCACAGGATGACGGACAGGCCACGACCTGCAGCATCACGCGCTATGCCGGCTCCATTGACGCCGCCGCCGATCACGAAGAGATCGACGACATCTGTTGTATTGCTCAAGATCTTGCTCCTGTGCGGTGCGCCATGCCCTTCCACACCGGCCGAAGCGCCTGGCGCGCCGCAACGAAGGAAGGGAAGAGCGCATCGTATGTTTGCGAAAGCGCCTCGTCATAGGCATCGCAGTCGCCGAGAAGCGGCGTCACCCATTCGGCGGCGCAGTCTTCCATGGAGCCGTAGACGCCGAGCCCGACCGCGGCCATCATCGCGGCACCCGCCGCGCCGGCTTCCTGGCGGCTGCTGGTGCGCACCTGCGCCCTTGTCGCCGCCGCGATGATGCGACGTAGAGACGGACTGCGCGCTGCGCCGCCCGACAGGCGGATCTCACTCGGCACGGCGCCCATCGCCTGGTAGCAATCGCGAGCGGCGAAGGCCAACCCCTCGAGCACGCCGCGTGCCAGATCGCCAAAGCCATGCTTGACCGAAAGGCCGATGAAGCCGGCGCGTGCGTCAGGGTCGACGAACGGCCCTCTTTCGCCGGCTAGCGATATGTAAGGCTGGTAGATCAGCGATCCCGGCTCCGATGCTTCCATCCAAGCGTCGAGCGCCTTCAGCAACTCGTCATGAGAAGGTTTGCCGCCAGCCGTGGCGAGCACGTCGCGCGCAAGGCCAAGCACCCAGTCTATGTTGAGCGTCGCCGCCATGTTGGATTGCAATTGTGCAAAGGCGCCCGGAATAGGCATGGCGATCGTGTAGCCGGAGCCATCTGCGTTCAGCACGACATCGTCGGGAGTGGCTGCGAAGCGCGTGTGTATGCCGGTCGAGCCGATGACCGTGCAGCCGACATTGCCCGAGGGATCATAGAGGCCGGCTCCGAGCGCCGTCATGACCATGTCGACGTAGCCCAGCACCACCGGCGTGCCTTCGAGCAGGCCGGTCTCCGCCGCCGCCGATCGCGATAGCGGATGATGGTCGGTGGTGCCTTCGAGCATGGGAGGCAACAGGCGGCGATGCGTCGTCAGATCCAGGATGTCGAGGGCTTCGTCGGAATAGGTGCGCGACCGAAAATCGCCGAAGGTGAAGGTTCCCTCGGAGGGATCGGTGGCGCGTTCGCCCGTCATCTTGAAGTAGAGCCAATCCTTGCAATGCAGTGCGGTGGCCGCCCGCTCCAGCATGTCGGGATGGTTCTTTTTCATGAAGGCAAGCTGGGCGCCTTGCTGGCAGGAATTCAGCCCCGTGCCGGTCAGTTCGAACCGCCTGCGATCCCGGGGATCGGCGCGCATCTCGTCCACCAAACGTCCGGCGCGGGCATCGAGCCACAGCCAGGCGCGCGAGACAGGCATGCCGTCGCTATCGATCAGCCAGGTTCCGTCGCCTTGCCCGGTGATGGCCACCGCCGCGATTCGTTGCGCGAGGTCGGGAATCTTGGCCGCGAGATCGCGAACGGTCCGCGCCATGTCGCGCCAGGTCTGGTCGAGGTCCTGCTCGGCGCCGCCGCCTTCCAGCGTGACGAAGCTATTGGGCACCGACGTCATGGCGAGCTGCCGCCCGGACAGATCGAAAGCGATCGATTTGATCACCGACGTTCCCGCGTCGATGCCGATCAGCAGGTCTTTCATGCCGCAAATTCCGATTGGTTGCGAAGGCAGTTCACGAGGGCAGTCATTTCGTAGAAGAGACAGGGGGTGTCCGCAAGGACACCCCCTGTGCAGGTATTACTCAGACAGCACGAAGGGTGCGGTGTACTTGTCGACATTGTCCTTGGTGATGAGAAGGCAATCGAACAGCTGCTTCTCGGTCGCCGCACCGGTGGCACCCGTCTTGATAAACGAGTCCGCCTGCTGCACGGCCTTGGCCGAGAAGATGGCGACCGGCTGCAGCACGGTGTACTGCAGTTCACCGGACTTGATCGCCGCAACCGCGTCCGGGGAGCCGTCGAAGCCACCGACCTTGATGCCGGCGAGCTTGCCAGCTTCCTTCAGCGCCGCAACCGCGCCGAGAGCCATTTCGTCATTGCCGCTGATCACGGCGATGATGTCGGGATTGGCTTGCAGCATGCTCTGCATCTTGTCGTGGCCCTGGGTACGATCCCAGTTGGCGACCTGCGAAGCAGCCTTTTCGAGATCCGGGTACTGGCTCAGCACAGTCGCGTAACCGTTCGAGCGCGTGGCGGCATTGTTGTCCGACGGGGCGCCGAGCAGTTCGACATATTTGCCCTTTTCACCGACGGCCTGCACCCACTGCTGGGCACCGAGAGCAGCGCCCTGCGCGTTGTTGGAAACGAGCTGCCCCTTGGCGAGGCCTTCCTGGTTGATCTCGGCATTGACAAGGAACACCGGGATGTTGGCTGCAATCGCCTTCTTCACCGCACCGACAGAGCCGTCGGCGTTGGCCGGATCGAGAATGATCGCCACCGACTTGTTGGTGATGGCGGTGTCGATCAAATTGCTTTCGGTATTGGTATCGCCCTTGTGGGCGCCGACATTGGCCGTATAGCCAAGCTTCTCGGCCTCGGCCTTGGCGACGTTGCCCTCGGTCAGCCAGTAGGGATTGGCCGGATCGTTGACGATGATCGAGATCAGGCCCGCGGCTGACGCGGCGGCCGTGAACCCAACGACCATCGCGGCCGCGAGCAGACTTTTCAGCATGGTTTTCATGTACATTCCTCCAATGATTACGCGGTGTTGCTGCCAGTTCACCTGGCAGTCTTCCCTTGGGCAGGATTGGCCGGTTCGGCCTTCCCCCGTTTCTGAGAAGTCGGTTGGCCACCTGTCGCGCTTGGGAGCTTGCTGCGGCGGCGATACTGAACGGCATTGAGGAGCACGGCGAGCACGATGACCGCGCCGGTGAACACTGTCTGCCAGTAGGATGAGATGCCGATGATCACCAGACCGTCGGACAGGAAGCCGATGACGAAGGCCCCGAGCAGGGTTCCGCGGATGTTGCCGCGGCCGCCGGTCAGTGCCGCGCCGCCGATGACGACGGCCGCAATGGCCGTCAGTTCGTAGGTGGTGCCGGCGGTCGGTCCCGCCGATGTAAGCTGCGAGGACAGGATCAGGCCGGCAATGGCGGCGCAGATGCCCGACAGCACATAGACGGAAATCTGCACTGTCTTGACCGGAACGCCGGAGAGTTCGGCCGCGCGTTCATTGCCGCCCGAGGCGTAGAGCCAGCGCCCGAAAGCGGTGCGGTTCAGGACGATGCTGCCAATGAGCGCGATGACCACGAGAACCACGACGCCCGTCGGCACGCCGAACAAGCGGTTGAAGCCAAGCGCATCGAAGCCGGTGTTTCCGAGCTCCGGCTTGCCGCCGAGATTGTTGTAGGTCAGGCCGCTGGTCATCAGCAGCGCCAGGCCGCGCGCCATGTACATGACGCCGAGGGTGGCGACGAAAGCTGGAACCTTGAAGCGCGCGATGAGCACGCCGTTGATCAGCCCGACGACGGCGCCCAGCATGCAGGCCAGCACCGCGACCACCCACACCGGCGGATAGAGAACGACGCCCAGCCAACTCAGCGTCACCCCTTGCATCAGGAAGCCGGCAACGACGCCGGCCAAGCCCAGCGTCGACCCCACCGACAGATCGATGCCGCCATTGAGGATGACAAGCAGCATGCCGATCGCGAGGATTCCGAAGATGGCGACATGCGAGGCCATGGTCAGGAAATTCGCCACCGAGAGGTAGTAGGGCGACAGGATCGAAAAGACGACGATGATGACGATCAGGGCAAAGAAAGCGCGGCCCTCGAGCAGCAGCTTGGCGAGATCGAAGCCTTCGCTCGCGCTTGGACTGGACTGTTTTCTGGCCTGGCTGACATCGGTCATGGTGTGGGCTCCGAAATTCCTGGTGATCAGGCGACCACGGCTTCGCCCGAGGCGGCCATGATCTGCTCTTTGGTGGCATTGGCGCCGAATTCGGCTGAAATCCTGCCGCGGCGCATGACGACGATGCGGTGGGCAATGCTGAGGCATTCGTTGACCTCAGAGGTCGAGAAGACGACGGCAAGGCCCTGCGCAGCGCGTTCGCTCAGCAAGCGGAAGACTTCGGCCTTGGCGCCGACATCGATGCCGCGGCTCGGCTCGTCGAGAAGGATAACCTTGGGATTGGTCGTCAGCATCTTGCCGATGACGACCTTCTGCTGATTGCCGCCCGACAGCGATCCGATCATGGCGTTGCCGCCAGCGGTCTTGACGGTCACCTTGCGGATCGAGTCTTCGACCAGCTCTCGCTCTCTGGAACGAGACAGAAACAGGCCCCTGGCGAACGCTTCGATGCTGGCGAGCGAAAGATTACGACCGACGGTCATCGTCTGCACCAGCCCGTCGCGCTGCCGGTCCTCGGGGACCAGCACAAGCCCTCTGGAGATACGCTGGGCAATGCTCAGCCCCGAGACGTCCTCGCCTTCCAGCAGCGCCCGCCCGCCCGCCATCGGCACTCGTCCGGCGACGGCCTCCAGCAATTCCGTGCGCCCGGCACCCATCAGCCCGTAGATGCAGACGATCTCGCCTGCTCGCACGTCCAGCGACAGGTGATCGACGACGGAATAACCTGAGCCCGAAGTGTCGACGACGCTGACATCCTCGATCGATAGGGCGACTTCGCCGAATTCATGGCCGGTCGGCGGCGAGCCGAGATCGAAATTCTCGCCGACCATGTTGCGCACGATCCATTCGAGATCGATATCCCGGGCTTCGGCCGTCGCGGTAATCGCGCCATCGCGCAGGACAACGGCATAGTCGGTGATCTGCAGCGCCTCTTCGAGGTGATGCGATATGTAGACGATGGAGACGCCGCGGCTGGTCAGATCGCGGATCACCTTGAACAGAACTTCCACCTCGGTTGCGCTGAGCGCGGAGGTCGGCTCGTCCATGATGAGGATGCGCGAATCGACCGACAGTGCCCGGGCGATCTCGACGATCTGCTGTTGGCCGAGGCGCAGATCCTCGACCAGGGTCATCGGATCGATGTCCTCCTCGAGATCAGCCATCAGAGCGCGCGCCTGGCGTTGCTCCTCGGCGAAGTCGAGGCCGGTCCTGGTGCGCAGTTCGCGGCCCATGAAGATGTTGTCGCGAACGCTGAGGTTGGGCGCCAGGCTGAGTTCCTGGTGGATGATCGAGATGCCGCGATCGCGCGCGTCCGAGGACGAAGAAAAGCTGACGAGATTGCCGTCGAGCACGATGTCGCCGGATGTCGGCGTGACCACGCCGGAGAGGATCTTCATCAGCGTCGACTTGCCGGCGCCATTCTCTCCGAACAGCGTGGTGACCTTGCCGCGATGGATGTCGAAATTGACGCCCTTGAGCGCATGGACGCCGCCATACGACATGACGATGTTGCGCGCCGAAAGCACGGCGTCGCCAGTCGCGGGTCCGGTGTCGGCAGTCGGTTTCATTTGACGTCCAGCCTCACGGGGGTGACGAGCCAGCTCTTCGGGTTGACCAGCTTGAATGCGCCGACCACCGATATGGTCTTGCCGGTCAAGGTGCTCGTATCGACCTTGGCCAGGACTTCCTTCTTCATCTCATTGTTCAGCGCCGAACCGGCGTCCTGGTACTCAATCTGGTTGGTGAACTGGCCGAATGTGATCTTGCCCGTGGCGTCACGCAGTTCCGTCCCGTTGATTGCCGGTCCCGTCTGCACGCGGATCATCAACGTATCTGGCACGCCGTCGACGGCGACCTTGTAGATGCCAGATTTTCCTTCGCCGACGACGCCGGTGAACTTGACTGAAATGACCGGTCCGACGCCCGCAGGCACACCGTATTCCTTTTCCGCCGTTGCCCTGTCCTTGGCAATCGCCGTCGCCACCGTCACCGCGTCGGCGGCGCGTGCCTCGACATCGGCCTGCACCTTGGGAAATTCCGACTTGCCGTAGTCAGCGGCGGAAAACACGGCGCTGCGAACGTCGCCTGCCGACCCTATCCTGACCACGTTGGTATCGAGCGCCATGGCGCCGAGCAGGACGACAACCGCGGCGCTGGCAAGTGCCCGACGCAGGGCGGGCGAGGCAGGCCTGGTCGATGCAGTGGCGGCTTTCGCGCTCATGACGCAACCGCCAGCAAGGCTGATCCGCGCTTGTCACGCATTTGGCGATCCTCCGTTCATATGGCGCTTCGCGCCATTGGGTTTGTTCTGTTCGACAAGGGCACGAGCGGTGGATTCGTCGGTGATCAGGCCGCTCAGATAGCGGCTTTCGAGCACCGCTTTGATAGCGCGTATTTTCACTTTGCCGCCGGCGACGGCGACGATCCGGCGGCCCTTCAACTGGTCCCGCGGGAGTGCCAGGATTCTTTCCGACAGCGCCGTTTCCACTGGGCGTCCCTGGTCGTCGAAGAAGTGGGCGAGCAGCTCGCCGACGCCGCCATCGCGTTTGACCTCATCGATTTCGGAATGTTCGATCATGCCGGTGGCGACCAGCGAAGCTTCCCGCTCGGCGGTCCCTATGCCGACGAACATCAGGTCGGACCGGCTTGCGAGGTCGAAGACATCGCTGATGCCGCGCTGCCCAAGCAGCACCTCACGGTCCTCCGCGGTGTTGGCGACAAAAGGCACCGGCATCACATAGGCCTGCGCGCCGGTCCGCTCGGCCAGCCGATGCATGACGTCGTGCGGGTTGGCCGCGAACTTGCGCGTCACACCGCCAAGCAGCGAGACGAAACGGATATGGGCGGCGGCGGTGCGCGTCAGATACTCGACGCTTGCGGCAAGGGTACGGCCGTGGCCGACGCCGATCAGCATGTCCTCGCCGCGATCGATCTCCCGCTTCAGAAACTGAGCGCCGGCGATGCCAAGCGCCTTCAGCGGCAGCTCGTCCTGATCGAGATCCGGAACGACCTCGCAGTAATCGAGCCCGTAAGCATTGATCAGCTGCTGCTCGAGGTCGATGCATTCGCCGACGTCGCCGTCGATGATCACCCTGACCAGGCCATCCTGGGTGGCCCGCGTGATGAGCCGATGCGCCTTGAGGCTGGTCAGGCCGAGCCGCTTGGCCACCTGGGCCTGCGTCAGACCCCCGGCATAGTGAAGCCAGGCCGCGCGGGTGGCGAGGCTGGACTCATGATCGCGGTTAGCGGTTCCGCCGGATTTCAAGCCATCTCCTCCCTGAGATGATATTATTATCTTTGTGTGCAAAAATTTTCACATCCCTGCATCGCTGTCAATCCCCCGCCGGGTTGGGCGCATGCACATGCGGGCAATTCACAGGTCTCGCCCTTCCCGAAACGCCGGTCTGCCGGCATTCGGCGGGCAACATCGACCTATTAGGAGGTGAGCATGTTACTCGATCATACAGTTGTGTTAATTTAACGTCAATCTATGTTACCTCACGCCTAAGCCAGCAGAATTGCATGGCCATCGGCTATCCAGATTTTCTTCTAACTAGCTGTTTTTCAGGGATAATATCTAATATCGGCAAAATCCCAATCCGCCTGTGAGTTGGGCGATTTGCGGATGCGGCGCATCCATGGGCAAACCAACCGGATTGCCTTGTGAAGAGCATCGGTGACGGACTGATCAACCCAGCCGCATCAGGTTCCGGTCCTCGAGTTCCACAATTGCGGCCTCGACTTCCCTTGCAAGGCGCCCGGCGCTCCAGCCCAGCGCCTGTCCGGCAATCGCCGCAATCGCCTGCAGGTCGCGGCCTGTCAGGGAGCCTGATATCGCCAAGGTGCTGCGGCGCATGACGATGTCGGCCAGATGTTCGACGAACTCGTTGCGGACGATGTAGTCGATTTCCGATTTGCTGTAGCTTTCTGAATCCGGCAGCCGACCCTCATCGCCCGACCCATGCGTGGCGATCTGCGTGGCTCTGGTGCCGTATCGCGACAGCAGCGCATCGAGACGCCGTTCCTCAGCGCCCGTCTTCGAGCGAGCCAGAGCCAGCCAACTTGCTCGCGCTGCGGCATTGGTCGGGAAATCCCTGCCGCCGCCGATCGGCATGGCTTGCGTCGTCACCTTGCGGCTGTGCTGCAGGCGGCCGAGCACGGTGTCGGCGACTTCCTCGGCAAAGCCGCGAAAGGTCGTCCACTTGCCGCCGACCAGCGAGATGACCGCGAAAGGTCTGTTCCGATCCGGCTCGGCGACCGGCGCGGAGTGGTCACGGCTGATCAGCCCGGGCAGCGATGCATCGGAGGCCGGCAGCGGCCTGATGCCGCTATAGGCGTAGACGATCTGGTCGCGCTCGAACGCCATTCCCGGCAGCAGAGTCCGCACGCTGTCGAGCAGGTACTCGACTTCGTCGGGCTCGCAGCGCACCGCGTCGGGATTGTCGGCCTTGATGTCGGTGGAGCCGACCAGCGCCAGGCCGAGATAATCGTAGATGAGGCAGATGCGGCCGTCATCGGCTTCGAAATAGAGCATGCGCCCGGCCAGGCTTTTGACCAGTTCGTCATGCTTGAGCAGGACGTGCGAGCCCTTGGTGCCGCCGATCATCTTCGACGGCGCGCCAAGCAATTCGTTGACATCGTCGATCCACGGACCGGCGGCGTTGACCACCAGCTTCGGCCGCACCGAAAAGGCCGCGCCGTTTTCCGGCTGGAAGGTCAGTACCCCATCGGCGGACTTGACCAGCGCCGTATAGTTCGCGCTGGCCGAGGCCGCGTTTGCCTGCCGCCCATCGAGGATCAGTTCAAGCACGAGCCTTTCGGGGTGGCTTATCTTGGCGTCGTAGTAGGTGCCGGTGGCGACGATCGAAGGATTGAGCGCCGGCATCCCGCTGAGCGCCTGGCGCCGCCCGACCATGCGGTGGCGCGGCATGACCTGGTTTCGCGAGCCGTAGAAATCATAGATCATCAGGCCGATCTTGATCAGGATGGCGCCGCGGCTGCGCGGTGCGCTGGTCGAGCCGAACAGCGTCCGCAAGGCCGCCAACATGCCCTTGCTCCAGGAAAAGATCGGGATGACGGTCGGCAGCGGGCTGACATAGTGCGGCGCGTTCTTCAAAAGCAGATTGCGTTCAAGTGTCGACTGTGCGACCAGCCCGAACTCGCCGGTTTCGAGATATTTCAGGCCACCGTGAATGAGCCGCGACGGCGCGGCACTGGTGCCCGAGCCGAAATCCGCCTTGTCGACGATCAGACAGCTGACGCCTTGCGCGCACAGGTCGCGAAACAGCCCTGCCCCGTTAATGCCGGCGCCAAGAATGACGACGTCGACCTCGCCGGTTCCGGCCATGGCGGCCAAACGCCCGGCGGGATTTTCCGTAAATGTTGCTTCGCTTGAGCTCATGACGCTCTCGTCTTGACGATGCGCAGCTTCACGCCGGCCCGTTCGAGAGCTTGCGCCCGCGCATCGCCCAGGCCTTCGGTCGCCAGCACGACATCGAAGCTGGTCAGATCGTCGAAGACATGCAGCGCGATCCTGTCGAACTTGGCATGGTCGATCAGAAGGATACGCTTGGCCGATGCGGCCATCATCGCCTGCTTGACCCGCACGACATTGGGATCCTGGATGAAGGCCGTGGTTCCGGTGATGGCCGAAGCCGAACAGATCAGCACATTGGCGCGCAGCTGCGCCACGGCGTTCTCGCAGACGATACCGATATAGGCGTTGTAGGTGCCGTGGTACTGGCCGCCGAGACAGATGAAGTCGAGTTCGTCGACATTGATCAGCAGTGATGCCGTCGCTACGGAGTTGGTGATGACGGTCAGCGGCTTGACGTCGAGCAGCAGTGCCGCGACGGCGTTTGCCGTCGAGGAATCGTCCAGCATCACCACCTGGCCGGCTTCGACATAATCGAGTGCTGCCCGCGCCAGCGCATCCTTCTCGGCCCGGTTGACCGTCACACGGTAGCGGAAGGCGCTTTCGTAGAGGCCGGAAGGCTGAACCGTCACCGCACCGTGCAGCTTGCGCAGCACGCCCTGCTGCGCCAGCCGGTCGATATGCCGGTGGACGGTCATGCGCGACACGCCGAAATGCTCGACCAGATCGTCGATGCGCACCTGGCCGAGCTTGATCACATAGTCGGCGATCTCTTCGCGTCGTTCGTCGGCCTTGATCATGCGGTTCCCCCAGTGTCTGGCCGGCCCAGCTTCTCGATGTCGGGCCAATGCGGTTCGAGCGCACCGGCTATGCGGCCATAGAGGGAAAAGCGCTCGTTGAACACAGCACTCGAGGCTTGGTCAGGCTCGTATTGGCGCGCCGTCATCCCGACCTGCCTGGCGCCCTGTTGCGGCGTCGCGAAGATGCCAACCGCCGCCCCCGCGCAAAGGGCAGCGCCAAAGGCCGCGGCCTCGTCGGTCGAGGTGACGATGACCGGGGCGTTCAGCACGTCGGCAAACATCTGAACGAAGGCCGGATTGCGCGAACCGCCGCCGGTCAGGCGGATCTCGCTGATGGCAAAGCCGTCGCGCAAGGCTTCGACATGGGTGCGGTGATTGAAGGCAATGCCCTCCAGAACCGCCTTCAGCATATCGCCGCGATTGTGCCAGCCGTGCAGGCCGACAAAGCCGCCGCTGGCAACATCGCCATAAGGAGAGCCGAACAGATAGGGATGAAACAGGATGGTCGAGGGCTTCTTCAGCGCCGCGTCGATCTCTGCTGCCAGAAGCTCGTGGATCGAGTCGCCATCGATCGATGCCTTTTCCTGCTCCGAGCGGCAGAACGTGTCGAGAAACCAGTCGTAGTTCGCGGTCGAGGCCGGCGAGATCGCCATGTTGTTCCAGCGGCCTGCGTCGATGGCGTTGCGACAGAGCCAACGCGGGTCGACGCGTGGTTGCGAAGAGACGACTTCGTTGATGGAATAGGTTCCGGCGACGATGGCGAGCACGCCCTCCTCATGGCCGCCCATGCCAAGTGCGGAGGCAGTCACGTCATGCAGTCCGCACGCGACCGGTGTTCCCTTGGCAAGGCCGGTCATTTCGGCTGCCTCGGCGGTGACATGGCCGACGATCGCGGCGGAGTGCGCCATCGGCGGCAGCGCGTCGAAAACATCGTCCAATCCGAAGATTCGCAACGCTTCCGGCGCGAAGGCTTGCGTGCGGAAATCCGTGAATGAGGTGCTGGCCTCGGTACGGTCGGTGCCGATCTTGCCGGTCAGGCAAAAGCGCAGCCAGTCCTTGCAGGCCAGTATATGCCCGATACGCCCATAGCGGGCCGGTTCGTGCTCCCTGATCCAGGCGAGCAGCGCCGACGGCGCCGAGACGTGGGGCGCCTGGCCTGTTCGCGCTAGCGCCTCTTCGAAGACCCGGTCCGCCGACCATCGCTCGACAATCTTGCCGGCGCGGCTATCGAGCGACAGGATTCCAGGCCCCAGCGGCCGACGATCCTTGTCGAGCAAATAGAGACCGTCGCCATGCGCGGTTGCCGCCACCGCCCTGATGTCGTCCGCCGGGCGGCCACATAGCGCGATCGCCTCCTTGATTGCGTCGGCGGTCGCTTGCCAGAGGCCGGCCATGTCGCGCTCCACCCAGCGCGCATGGGGCATCGATTGCGGAACCCGCCGACGCGCCACCGACAACTGCGTGCCATCGGCATCGAAGATCACCGCCTTGGTGACCGTGAGACCGTTATCGATTCCGAGCAAACTGGGCATGGGCGCCGCCGTTTTCAGCAACTGGTGAAGGGCGCTGCAAGGCAATCCTGCAGGTTGGGATAAGGATGACGGACATGACGACAATCAACGAGCAACGGTGATACCAAAGCGCCGCATCCGATGCGGTAAACAGACCATAGTAGCCTGTTAAATTAACGTCAACATGTGATATATTTTGTAGAAATGTCTAACGTAAGCTGAGACATGCATCCGATGCGGGACGAAGCTCCGACCAGTGCCCAACTGGCTGGATGGCCCTCAACCCTGCACGGCGGGCCAGGGGGACGGTGCGACTGACGCTCGAACGCGTTTGACTGGCTTAGCGAATTCCGTGCGCAGCGGCCGGACAGCCGGCACCGTTCAAAGAAAACGCGACGACTCAAGAAGTTCAGCCACGCCGTCCAGTTCCTTGTGCAGGCGATGCCAGCGACGGTCGAGGTAGACCAGCGAATGCGCCTCAGGGGGGATCTCGTCCGGCTGCACCTCGCCGTCAAGGAGTTCGGCCGCCACCAGTGTCGCGCCCTCGATCGGCAGGACGCCGAGCCGGCGGGCGCGGAACCAGGTCGAGACGCCGGTATAGCGCGGTTCGCCCGTGGGCAGCCGAGCCCAGGCGCCTCCCGGCGGGAAGCGTTCCGCGCCGCTCGACGCGCAGAGCTGCGCCAGGTCGATATCGGTGTAGCGCAGCAGGTGGATCACCATGGTCTGCGCCCGCAGCAAGGGTTCGGACGAGGTCGATTTCATCGACAGCGAGAAGGCGACGACCGGTGGCGCAGCACTTACAGAGATCAGCGAGGACACGGTCATCGCCACCGGTCTGTCGCCGGGATCGGCCGTGATCACGGCAACACCGGCCGGATGGTGGCGAAAGGCTTCGCGGAAGGCGTTGGTCATCGGATGCGGGAAGCTCATCGACGTCTCTCTTCTGCAGCATGAAATGGGGCCGGATGGGTCCGCCGTCCGGCCCTTGCGACTACTTCTTCTCGATCAGATCGTAGAACTGCCAGGTGCGATCGCTCCACACCCCGCCGATGTCGCGGCCGGCCGAGGTGACGATCGATGGCGCGATCGTGAAATGGTTGGCCGCCACCATCATCTCGCGGAAGGTGCGCTGGATCACACCGGCGCGCAGCGACGCACCGCCGCCCGCGCGGTAGGCGAAGTTGCAGATGTCGACGCCAACCTCGTGAATCTCGGATTTGGCCAGATGGACAAGGCTGATCTGACGCGTCGACATGCTGTTGCCGGCTTCGACCGTCATCTCGATGTCGCGCCAGACTTCGAAGATGAAGGCGCGGGCAGCGCGATAGCGGGCTTCGGCGCGGCCATAGTCGTGCCAGAATTTCTCGCTCTCGCCGATCAACCCGGCGCGGCCTGACTTGCTGCGGGCGAACTTGGCGATCTCGTCCAGCATCCGCCGCCCGGTGCCGAGTGCCCAGCCGGTATGACCGATGGCGGCGAGGCCGACGACACCGAGACTGAAGAACTCCTTCTGGCGCAGCGGCGGTGCGGTCAGGATCGGGAAGACGAGATCGTCGGCGATGAAGACGTCCTCGGCCGCATAGTCGATGCTGCCGGTGCCTCCGAGGCCCAGAACGTCCCAATTGCCGAGCTGCTTGTGCTGGGAGATCGGCGCATGGGCGCACATGATGATCACATTGCCCCTATCGTCCTTGGCGGGCTTGCCGGTGCCGTCGTCGACGAAGGCGGCACTGTGGCTATAGGTGGCGTGGCTGAAGCCGCTGCCATAGCTCCACTTGCCGTTCAGCCGGTAGCCACCGTCGACCTTCTTCAGCATGCCGAGCGGCGCCCCCTGTCCCGAGAAACGGTTGTCGGAGCCCGGCGCGAACAGCCGCTCGACCGCGCTGTCCGGCAGAAAGGCAGCCGACATCGCGCCGATGCAGCAATGCACCATGGAAACCCAGCCGGCCGCCCCGGAATGCCAGGTGATCGCCGCCAGCAGTTCGAGACCCTCGGTGGGTCGCAACTGCGCACCGCCGAGGCTCTCCGCGGCAAAGATATGCGACATGCGCAGCGGCTTCAGCAGCTCGAACGTGGCCGCAGTCAGTTCGCCATTCTCCTCATCGGCGGTGGCGTTGGCTTCCAGGGCCGGTCCGATCTCCGCGATCTTCCTGAGCAAGTCGCGATAGTCGGTGGTCGTCCCCCACGAGCTGTGCTTGATGGGTTTGTTCATCGTGTTCTCCTCCTCCTTTTCAAATGCGATCAGCCGGCGAAGAAATCGCCGATCTTCCTGAGCGTTTCGGGTTTCTCCTGCATGACGAAATGGCCGGCGTCCTCGACGAGGATCAGGCGTGCGTCGGGCAGCGCCTCGACGAAGAGCGGAGCCTGTCCCGCCGGCAGCATACGGTCCCTGGTGCCCCAGACGACCAGTGTCGGATTGGCGATGCGCGCCAGAAAGCGCCGCAGGTTCGGATGACCCATGCCGAACGGCGCCAGCAGCCGGCCGAGCGTCTCGCCTTCGCGGGCGCGATCGGCGCCGAAGGCCTCGGCAAAGGCGGCGTCGGAACCATCCGGGAAGTAGCGCAGCGCCACCGAGACGTCTTGCGCCAGATAGGCCGGCAACTCCTGCGGCGCGACCGCGCCGAGATCAGTGGCCGGATATGCGGGGTCGTTGAGCCCTGCCGGCGCGATCAGCACCACCTTGTCGAAACGCTCGCGCGCAAGGCCAGCGAGTTCGGTCGCCATCCAGCCGCCCATGGAAAAGCCGATGAGATGAGGCTTCTCCGGCAGACGGAGAACATCGAGCAGATTCAGATAGTGTAAAACCATGTCGGACATCGTAGCGACATGCGGCGCCGGGCCAGAAAAGCCGAAGCCCGGATGGCTCGGGCAGAGCACGCGGAAACGGTCCGCGAGGCCCTCGGCAAAGTCGAAGCCTTCAAGCGTCGAGGCGCCGTGCAGGAACAGCACGGGCTTGCCTCTACCGATGGCCATCACCACCGTTTTCGTGCCATCGATATCGTATTCGAGCGTTTCGAATTGAACGGCCATTTTTCACTCTCCTCAAACAAGGTCCGGCTGGATCAGCACTTTGCATTGCGTGGTGCGGCGGCGAAGGCTCTCGAATATCTGCGGAACCGGCGAGAGGTCGATCCGGTCGGTGACCAGAGTTTGCGGTGCGAAAGGTCCGCCTCGAAGCGCATCGAGGGCGACGCCGAATTCGTTGCGCTGATGGAAGAAGACCGAAAACAGCAGGTTCACTTCCTTCGTCAGCGCAACGAACGGGTCCCACTGGTCTCCACCAATGCAGAGGCCGACCCCGACCACCGTGCC
>NZ_RZRW01000171.1:0-10269 GCF_003998745.1 Mesorhizobium sp. M7A.F.Ca.US.014.04.1.1
TTCACTCCCTGCCCTCAGCTAAGGTACATTTTCATCCATGGTGCTGATTTGCGCCAGTGACCCGCCGCACAGGCGGGTTTTTCGTTTGACGCTTCGTCGGCCAACGCGCCGGCAAAGGCTCCGAAGAAGCCCGTTAACCCGGATTCGTTGTCCTGCACGGCCTGCGGCCCGCTTCATCCCCAGCCTCCATTCGCTGGCTATGAAACCGGACAACTCACGTGCTAATCCGGACAACTCATGTGCTTACGACACGGCCCGCGGCCCACTTGCCTCCCACAAGCCGCTCCTGTAAGAGAACCGCCATGAACACGCGCGCCAGCAACGCTTCCCGTCCGACCGGTTTTTCCGGCGAGACCGTGCGCGCGCTGGCTTCGACCCTGCTTCTTCTCGGCCTTATCGGCGATCGCCGGGTTCGCTGAAGGAGCGCCCGGCGGTCGAACCGCCGCGCAAGCGCATGCTCCTTGGCAATCACATCAAGCGAACGAAATTCTGGTAAAGGCGCCGCTCGCCATCAATCCACCTGAAGGTGGATCCATGAGCCGCCGGGAGAAACGACGATGAACGCACGAGAAGAGATCCGCTCCGATGCCGCGGTAGCCGACACGGATTCGGCCAAAGGCATGCCCGACGCGGCTCGCAAATATCAGCCCTATCCGACCGTCGGTCTCACCGATCGCACCTGGCCCTCGAAGGTTATCGACAAGGCGCCGATCTGGTGCTCGGTCGACCTGCGCGACGGAAACCAGGCGCTGATCGATCCTATGGGCCATGAGCGCAAGGCACGCATGTTCGGCCTGCTGCTCGACATGGGCTTCAAGGAGATCGAGATCGGCTTCCCGTCGGCATCGCAGACCGATTTCGACTTTGCCCGCTGGTGCATCGAGGAAGGCAACGTACCCGCCGATGTCTCGCTGCAGGTGCTGGTGCAGTGCCGGCCGGAGCTGATCACCCGCACCTTCGAGGCGCTGAAGGGCGCCACCAACCCGATCGTCCATTTCTACAATTCGACCAGCGAATTGCAGCGTCGCGTCGTCTTCGAGAAGGACGTCGGCGGCATCAAGCGGATCGCCACCGACGCCGCCAAGATGATCACCGACATGGCGGCCAAGGCCGGCGGAGGCTTTCGTTTCGAGTATTCGCCGGAAAGCTTTACCGGCACCGAGCTGGAAGTTGCGCTGGAGATCTGCAACGCCGTCACCGAGATCGTCAGGCCGACCGCTGACAACAAGCTGATCATCAACCTGCCCTCGACGGTCGAGATGTCGACACCCAACATCTATGCCGATCGCATCGAGTGGATGTGCCGCAACCTCGACAACCGGGAGAACCTGCTGGTCTCGCTGCATCCGCACAATGACCGCGGCACCGGCATCGCCACCACCGAGCTCGGCCTGATGGCCGGCGCCGACCGTGTCGAAGGCACGCTGTTCGGCAATGGCGAGCGCACCGGCAATGTCGACATCGTCACGCTGGCGCTGAACATGTACACGCAAGGTGTCGATCCGTTGATCGACTGCTCGGACATCAACCGGATGAAGGACGTCTATGAATATTCGAACCAGTTGAAGATCCCCGAGCGCCACCCCTATGTCGGCGAACTCGTCTACACCGCCTTTTCCGGTTCGCACCAGGATGCCATCAACAAGGGCATGAAGGCGCTGAAGAAGGCCAATACGAGTCTGTGGGAAGTGCCCTATCTGCCGATCGACCCGGCCGATGTCGGACGCAGCTACGAAGCCATCATCCGCATCAATTCGCAGTCCGGCAAGGGCGGCATCGCCTATGTGCTGCAGGCCGATTACGGCCTCAATTTGCCGCGCAACCTGCAGATCGAGTTCAGCCAGGAAATCCAGGCGATCACCGATGCCGAGGGCAAGGAAGTGCCGGCCAGGCGCATCTACGAGCGCTTTCTCGAGACCTATGTCGACCAGCCCGGCGCGCGGCTGAAATTCCTCGATCACCACACCTATCCCAGCACCGAGATCAAGGGCCGGCGCGTCGTCGAGGCGGTCATCCTCGACAACGGCAAGGAACTGACGATATCGGGCACAGGCACCGGCCCGATCGACGGCTTCGTCGATGCGCTGTCACGTCATCTCGGTGTCGAGATGTCGGTGCTCGACTATTCCGAGCACTCGATGCAGCGCGGCTCGAACGCGTCGGCCATTTCCTATGTCGAGATGGAATATCCCGGCGGCAAGCTGTTCGGCGCAGGCATCAACACCAACATCGTCGCCGCCTCGCTGGAAGCAGTGATGTCCGCCGCCAACCGTATCGTCGGCAAAAAAGCCGGCTGACGCCCGACGGGAACAAAGATCGGAACCGTCCAATCTGGTGATCGGTTCCGACCTTTCGGGCCGTTAACCACCGCGGAATTATCCGGTGGGTACGTGATCGCATAATGGGGTGTATACTTGTGTGGTGGTGCGGGACCTATATGATCGCGCCTCAACCTGTGCCGACTTCGAGAGGATCGACACTTGCAGCATGCCACGCCTGCCGCCCCCGCAGTGCGCGAGACACTGGAGCGACTGCTTGCCAGCCAAACGTTCGGCCGATCCGAACGCGCGCGCAAGCTGCTACGCTATCTTGTCGAACGTGAACAGGCCGGCGAAGCCGACAGGCTCAAGGGCTTTTCCATTGCCATGGATGTTTTCGGCAAGGACGGCGATTTCGACCCGTCCACCGATGCCGTGGTGCGGGTGCAGGCAGGCAGGCTGCGCGAGCTTCTGCAGCACTATTTCGCCAATGAGGGAATTGCCGAACCGGTCCGCATCGCCATTCCGCGCGGCGGCTATGTTCCTGCCTATGAATCGAATGCGATCCGCCTGCCGGATATTGCCGAGGCTGTTCCCGAACTCAGGCTGGACGGCGCCGCATCCGCCGATCGGTCAAACGAAGCCGGCACGGGCACGCCGGAGGCGATGTCTCTGACTTCCGTACCGACTTCGCCTGCCCCCTCGGTGGCGCGCCATCTCCGCTTTTTCTGGATGGCGATCGCCCTGGTCATCGCCATGCTGGGCGTACTGATCCTTCGCCAGGGCAGCACTGCCTTGCTGGCAGGCGGCGACATCTCGGCAACGCCGGAGACCGCTGGCGCAACCGCAAGCATCACATCGTCGGCAAGGGCTGACGCCCTGCCGCAAGTCTATATCGGACTCAAGGCTGACGGCTCCGACGCCAGCCGTGTCGCCGCATCGCTGCGCGCCGGCCTGAGTGGCTTCGATACGATCGACTTCATCGGCCGCGACACCGTCAACGATCCAGCCGACGACGCTGCGAGCTTCATATTCGACATCCTGCCCGGACCGGACGCGGGCGATATCACGATAGAACTGCAAAGCATGGCGTCCGGACGGGTGCTTCTATCGCGCAATCTCACCCCTGCCGACAGCGCACCTGCGGCGGTCGAAGACCGTATTGCCGACATGCTGAGCTCGGCACTCCCCGCCTCCGGCACCATCTACAACTATATCGAGCAGACCGGCACGCCAAACGGTCTGACGCAGTGCCTGCTGCTCAACGGCAAATATTACCTCGACCAGAACGCCAGGACCCATGAGGCGGCCTATCGTTGCCTCGAGAAGCTGGCCAATGGTGGAACCAAGTCCTCGCTCGTCTATTCGGAACTTGCTTCCCTGCATCTCGAGGCGGTGTCCGATCATTACGCCTATCCGCCCAACGCGACGATTGAAACAGCCGTCGAGTTTGCCCATCGCGGCGTGCAGATGGGTCCGACCAGCCCTTATGCGCATCGCGCCTACGGCTATGTCAGTTCGCACCTCGGCAATACGGACGAATCAATCCGCTGGATGCGCAAGGCCTATGAACTCAACCCCTACGATCTCGGCATGGCCGCCGCTTACGGTTACGGGCTGATCTTCGCCGGACGCTACGCCGAGGGAACGCCGATCCTCGATCATGCGGCGGAGACCTTCAGCGGACACCCGACATGGTGGGACTATGGGCTGTTCGTCGGTGAGCTCATGCTCGGCGACACGAACAAGGCAGTCGCGGCCAGCATGGCACTGAGAACGACCGCAACGAAATCACACTATCTGGCGGCACGGCTGATCGGCGCCAAGGCTGCCGGACAGGACCATCTGGTGAGCACGCTGCTGAAACAGTTGACCACCGAGTTCCCCAAATTTGCCGCCGATCCGCGGGCGACTTTCGTCGAGCGGAAATATCCGGCCGACCTGACCGACCGGCTGGTTCAGGCGCTGCGCGCTGCCGGGCTCGGCAGCCCGAGCTGACATCATCGACGTCCGCGCACTGGCTGCGCCGTGTCCCGATGGATTTACTGCGCTCCGATCGCCGAATGCCGGTTGATCCCCAAGTTCTGTACACAACCGTACAAATCGCGAAAATTTTACTGGTCATCATGTCGGACTAGGAGCAATTCAGCCACGATTGGTGTCGCGCATTCTGCAATAACAAAAAATCAGCTTTCATGACCGCATCACTTTTTGCCGCCGAAGAGGGTGTTGGCTCGAAGGCCATCGTCCTGCTGCACGGTTTCGGCGGCTGCCACGATGTATGGCGCGAGGTGATTTCCGCCCTGACGCCTTCCACGCATACGCTGGCCTATGATCTGCCTGGGCATGGGATGTCGCTCGACTTTCCCGCCGCCGGTCCGGCCAGGGTGGCGGCCAAGGCCGTGCTGACCGACCTCTCGGAGCGTCGGCTGAAGCGCGTTCATCTCGTGGGCCACTCGATGGGTGGTGCCGTGGCGGCGCTGATGGCGCTGGCCGAGCCCGAAAAGATAGCCTCGCTGACGCTTCTGGCGCCGGGCGGCCTTGGCCCCGAAATCAACGGGCCGCTGTTGCGCCGCTATGCCGAAGCCGCGGATCGGTCCGAGATCCGCTCCTGCCTCTCCCAGATGTCGGGACCTTCTGCCCTGCCGCTCGAACATACGGTGGACATCCTTTGGGAAATGCGCAGGCGACCCGGCCAACTCGAAAAGCTGGTCGGGATCGCGGCCGCCATGACCGTGGACGATCGGCAAGGCGTCATCCCGCACGATCGCCTCGATCGGCTGAACATGCCGGTAATGGTGGCATGGGGAACCAGCGATGCGGTGCTGCCCTTTACCCAGGCGGATGACCTGCCGGCGCATTTTCACGTGCACCACGTGCTGGAGGCGGGCCATATGCTGGCCGAGGAAGCACCCGACCTCGTTGCCGAGATCATTCGCCGCAACACCAGCCGCCGCGCCAGGCCGCACCGCCAGAAATTCGCCGCCGCAGCCAGCTGACCTTTTCGCGCACGACGACCCTCCTGAGCACCCCGACGCCGTCGATCTCGCCAGTGCATTTTGCCGGCGGCTGTGTTAACCCAGTGTTAACCAAACCCACGAGGCAGACGCCGATGAAGGAAGCAGGCGAGAAGACCATCGACCAGTCGAAGAAACTGTCCGATGCCATCCGTGATGTCAAAAATGCCTTCGCCGACCGCGACGATGTCGTCGTCGACATGCGCGAGGCGCATCGCATGCGCCTCGATCTGCTTGCCGCCGAGCTGGCGCCGGTTTTTGCCGATGTTCCGGCCGACATGGACAATTTCGACTTTGTCGTCTCGTCCGGCTTGCAGCCGCGCCTGTGGATCGACGCCATCAGCCATGTCGCCATGGGGCGCGACCGCCGCACCTATCGCTTCCTCAAGGACACCCGCATCGGCCGGGTGGTGCTTGCCGAATCCACTGAGATGAAATCGGTTGCCGATTCCGTGACGCGCTATGTCGCCGAGCGCATCGTCGAGCGTCAGAGGATGCTGGAAGGCGGCGTCGAACCCGCCGTCGCCGGCCTGAAACGTGCGTATGTGCCAGAAGCCGAACCGCCGCTGCGCGCGACGGAGCGCGGCAAACGCTGGTCGGCCCTTCTGTCCGGGCTTGGCCTGGTCGCTGCCGGCGCATTGGTCGGCCTTGTGGTGTCGGTCGTCCTGTTCTGGGACCGCATCATGGCCATGGTTGTCAATTTGCGGCCATAGCGGCCTCGGCGCCAAGCTCCACCGTCTGCAGATCGGATGGCGGTATGGACGGCCCGGTCAGGCCGCGCCGTGTCAGCCGGATCCGCCAGTTTCCCTTTTCACCGTCGATGTCGAACAGATTATACTGCGCCGCCGGGTGCTTGCCACCCGGCGCCTGGCCGGCGGCAGCGACACCGACCGCCGGGATCCTGACGCCTCGACCGCCGATGAAGAACAGCGACGGCAGATGCGAATGGCCGTGCAGCACAAGGTCGGCGCCATGGCGGCGAATGATCTTGTTGAAGCGGGCGATGCCGAACAGCCGCTTGTGCTGCGGGACCGCGCCGCGCACCGGCGGATGATGGATCATGATGACGCGGAACAGCCCCTGTCCGGCAGTGTCCTGGAGGATTTTGCCGAGCCTATCCCCCTGGCCTTCCATGAAAAACCCATTGGCCATGAAGGGTGCCGTGGCGCGCGCCGTCGAGACGCCGATCAGCGCGACATTGCCGCGTACACGCAGATAGGGGAAGGCGTTGCGGTCGACCGGCGTGTTGACGCCGTCGCCGCTCATCCACGCCGCCCAGGACCGGCAGACCTTGTCGAAGGCGCCTGGCACATAGGCGTCGTGATTGCCCGGAACGACCGAAACATCATGCGGCGGCCCCAGCGTCTCCAGCCAGTGCCTGGCCATCTCGATCTCGCCGTCGAGCGCCAGATTGACCAGGTCGCCGGTGACGGCGAGGTGATCAGGCGTGTTCGCCTTGATGTCGGCGACGATCGTGTCAATGACCGCATCATGCATATGGCGGCGGCGGTTGCGCTGCCAGTTGACATAGCCGAGCACGCGCTTGGAGGCGAGATCGCGATAGGATACATCGGGGAGCGGCCCCAGATGGACATCGGAAATATGCGCGAGCCTGAACATACAACCTTCATAGGCGACCCGCGCGCGGCTTTCCACCCACGGTTTCGCTATCAATGACGAGCCCTGAAGATGCCTTCCGCCAGACCGGCTGGCCAGGGTTGAGGGCCAGGCTGTTCCATCTCTATTTCGTGCTGCGGAGGCCGATGACGCTTGGCGTGCGCGGCCTGATCCACGACACAGCGTCCAGATCCGTCTTCCTTATTCGCCATACCTATGTACCGGGCTGGCAGCTTCCCGGCGGCGGCGTCGAAGTCGGCGAGACGATGAACGAGGCGCTGGCCCGTGAACTGGCCGAGGAAGGCAACATCGCACTGACCGCCCCGCCGGTGCTCAAATCGATGCATTTCAACCGCCGCTCCAGCCGCCGCGATCATGTCGGCCTTTATCTGCTCGAGCATTTCAGCCAGACGGCGCCGAAGCTGCCGGACCACGAGATCGCCGAAGCCGGCTTCTTCCCGCTCGACCGCTTGCCGCGGGGCACGACGCCGGCGACGCTGCGCCGGATCGCCGAGGTTTTTGACGGCGAGCAGCCCTCGCCCTACTGGTAGGTCAGGCCGCCGCTTTCTCGAAGCGGGCCCGGTCATGCCGTGCGGCATAATCGAGATCCGGTCCGACAGGCACGATCCGCGTCGGATTGATCGTCTGGTGGCTGCCGTAATAATGAGCCTTGATGTGATGCATGTTCACCGTCCCGGCCACGCCAGGGACCTGATAGAGATCGCGCAGATAGTTGGACAGGTTCGGGTAGTCGGCGATGCGGCGCAGATTGCATTTGAAATGGCCGACATAAACCGGATCGAAGCGCACCAGCGTGGTGAACAGCCGCCAGTCGGCCTCGGTGATACGACCACCGACGAGATAGCGCTGTTTTGCCAGTCGCTCCTCCAACGTATCCAGCGCCGAAAACAGCTCGCCGAAAGCCTCTTCATAGGCGCGTTGCGTGGTGGCGAAGCCGGCGCGATAGACGCCGTTGTTGATGGCGGGATAGACCAGCGCATTGATGCGGTCGATCTCGCCGCGCAACGCCTTCGGATAGAAATCGAAGCTGGCGTCGCCCCAATCATCGAAGGCTGAATTCAGCATGCGGATGATTTCGGAAGACTCGTTGGAGACGATGGTCTGCTCCTTTTTGTCCCACAGCACCGGCACAGTCACCCTGCCCGAATAGGCGGGATCGGCCTTGGCATAGATCTGGTGCAGGAAGTCGAGGCCGTAGAGCGTGTCGCCCGTGGCGCCGTCCTCAGCTACGAACGTCCAGCCGTTGGCGCCCATGAAATGATGCACCACGGACACCGATATGATGCCCTCCAGCTTCTTCAGCGCACGAAAGATCAACGTCCGGTGGGCCCACGGACAGGCAAGCGAGACATAGAGGTGATAGCGGCCGGGCTCGGCCTTGAAACCGCGCGTCCGGCCTTCGGCAGGCGCCCCGCCAACGGTGATCCAGTCGCGCCATTGCGACTGCGCCCGCACGAACCTGCCACCATTGTCCGCCGTATCGTACCAGCGGTCCTGCCATCTTCCTTCGACCAGCAATCCCATGCGAATCTCCTTGCGTCCTGTTGGTTGATGTAGGCGCAAGGCTGCCCTGTCGAAGACGTCAGGTGCTGAACAGACCGTCACTTGGCCGAAATGACGGACAGAAACGGCCGATTGCAGCGGCGGGAAATTGATGCTAGCGGACAATCCGCATGTTCGACTTTGCTTTGATCCGGTTTGACCGACGACGAAAGGGCGCCCGCGCTTGATGAAGCGCTGACTGGCGAATGCTGCCGTTTGCAGCAACCTTTCCTCCTTGTACCGGACCGCAAAGACCATGAGCCTTGCCGACGTGAAATACCTGCCGGAAACCCCGGCGCACGACCCCGAGATCGAAGCCATCAACGACGAAGCCTTCGGGCCCGGCCGCTTTGTGCTGGCCGCCTACAAGATTCGTGAGGCCGGAGGGCACGAGCGCTCGCTGTCCTTTGTCGCCGTCAATGGCGACATCGTCGTCGCCTCGGTGCGCATGACCCGCATCGCCGCCGGTGCCGGCCGCGCATTGATGCTCGGGCCGCTCGCCGTGCGGCCGGCCTTCAAGAATCTCGGCATCGGCCGCCGGCTGGTGGCGATCGCGCTGGAGGCCGCTGCCCGGGCCGGCGCACCTGCCGTCATGCTGGTCGGTGACGAGCCCTATTACGGGCCGCTCGGTTTCAAGCGGATTCCGCGCGGCCAGATTTCGATGCCGCGCCCCGTCGACCTCGACCGGCTGCTGTCGCACGAGATCGCGCCGGGCGCGGTCGCCAGGCTCTTGGGCGAGGTCTGCCACGCCGATCAGGCCAGGGTGACCGATCCTACCGCGGCGATGGCTTGACCTTTCCCATCGATCTGGCGCCTGATCCGTCCACTGTTCCTGAGATCAAAGGATGACGTCATGAACCCGAACGGCCAGATCGCGATCGTCACCGGCGGCGGCTCCGGCCTTGGCGAGGCAACGGCGCGCGCGCTGGCCACCAAGGGAGCCCGCGTCGCCATCTTCGATGTCGGTATTGACCGCGCGGTCAAGGTCGCGGCCGAGATCGGCGGTATTGCCGTCCAATGCGACGTCAGCAGCGCCGACAGTGGGACTGCTGCCCTCGCCGACGTCGCCGCCAAGCTTGGCGAGCCGCGTATCCTGATCAATTGCGCCGGCATCGCCATCGGTGTGAAGACGATCGGCAAGGATGGTCCCCATCCGCTTGATCAGTACCGCAAGGTGATCGAGGTCAATCTGATCGGCACGTTCAACATGATCCGCCTCGTCGCCGAACGCGCGTCGAAGCTCGAGCCGCTGCCGGGCGGCGAGCGCGGCGTCATTGTCAACACCGCTTCGGTTGCCGCCTATGATGGCCAGATCGGGCAGGCCGCCTATGCGGCGTCCAAGGGCGGCGTCGTCGGCATGACGCTGCCGGTGGCGCGCGACCTTGCCCGTTCCGGCATCCGCGTCTGCACCATCGCTCCCGGCATCTTCAAGACGCCGATGATGGCCGGCATGCCGCAAGAGGTGCAGGATTCACTGGGCGCCGCCGTGCCGTTCCCGTCGCGCCTGGGCGAACCGTCCGAATATGCCGCTCTCGCCCTGCACATCATCGAGAACCAGATGCTGAACGGCGAGACCATTCGCCTCGACGGCGCCATTCGCATGGCGCCGAAATAAACCGGTCATGAGCGCCGGCCTGTCCGCTGCCGCTAAAACCGGTCCGCTGACCGGGCTGAAGGTGATCGAGATGGCCGGGCTCGGCGCCGTGCCGCTGGCCGGCCTGATGCTGTCGGAGATGGGCGCGCAACTGTTGCGCATCGAACGGGCGGGGACGAGCCAGCTCCTGCCGCTGCCGGATGAGCATAACATCGACCGC
>NZ_RZRW01000172.1:0-10134 GCF_003998745.1 Mesorhizobium sp. M7A.F.Ca.US.014.04.1.1
CCGTCCGCCGATTTCAGGAACCAGGTCCTGAACGTCGCTTTCTTCGTCTTCGAGCCGATCATGCCGACATAGGCGGTGTCACCGCGTTTCAGCGCTTCCGCGACGATCAGGAAATCCAGCGCATGATCGTGGGTCAGGATGGCGAAGGCGGCGCCGGCGGGGGCATTCCGCACCATCGCTTCCGGCATAGCTGTCAGCCGTGTCTCGATGGTTTCGGGCATGCCTTCCAGTGCTTCGGCCCGCGTCTCGATGACGACGCCGTGCACGGGAAGAAGTGCGATCGCCGATGCCAGCGCCTGGCCGACATGGCCGCCACCGAAGATGTAGACGTACGGCAGGTGCGCCTCTTCGGCTTCGGCGGCCGCAACCAGGTCGCCGGCAAGCGCAGCATCGACGAGCCGGATCAAGACTTCGACGCGCCCGCCGCAGCATTGGCCGATCTCGGGACCCAGCGGGACGTCTAGGGTGGCGCAGACTTCGTCAACCTCGATGCGGGCTTCTTTGCCCAACATCTGCCTGGCCTTGTCGATCGCCATATATTCGAGCTGACCGCCGCCGATGGTGCCAAAGATCGCCGTCGGCGAGACGAGCATGAAGGCGCCCTTCTCGCGTGGCGTCGAGCCTTTTGTTCCGGCCACTTCGACCACGGCAACCCGACCGGCGCTGGCGAGAAAGGCTTTCAGGCTTTGCACTTTCGAGTTCATGGTTCACGTTCCCGAATGGGAAATATAGGTTTTTTCGGCCCGGATTGCACGCATTGCCGACCCTGGGGCCGGATTCAGGCGCCGGCCTCTTTCTTCAGCCGCTCGATCGCCATCAGAACCCGCTCCGGGGTCGCCGGAGCATCGAGGCGCGGGCAGATCCTGTTGTCGGCGACACTGGCCACCGCGTCCGATAGCGCATGCAGCACCGACATGCCGAGCGGGAACGGCGGCTCGCCGACCGCCTTGGAGCGGTGGATGGTTGGCTCGCCGGCTTCCGGCCAGTCGGCCAAGGTGACATTGAAGATCTTCGGCCGGTCGGAGGCGAGCGGGATCTTGTAGGTCGACGGTGCATGCGTGCGCAGCCGGCCCTTGGCGTCCCACCACAGTTCTTCCGTCGTCAGCCAGCCCATGCCCTGGATGAAGCCGCCTTCGATCTGGCCGATATCGATCGCCCGGTTCAGCGAGCGGCCACAGTCATGGAGAATATCGGTACGCTCGACCATGTATTCGCCGGTCAGCGTGTCGACCGAGACTTCCGAGCACGAGGCGCCATAGGCGAAATAATAGAAGGGGCGGCCCTCGCCCTTGTCGCGGTTCCAGTGGATTTTCGGCGTCTTGTAGAAACCAGCCGCCGACAGCTGGATGCGGGCCATATAGGCCTGCTTGACGAGGTCGGCGAAGGCGATTTCCTGGTTGCCGATACGCACCCGGTTGGGCAGGAACAGCACCTGATCACGCGGCACCTGATATTTTTCGGCGGCGAAATCGGTCAGCCGATCCTTGATCTGGCGCGCGCCATTCTGCGCCGCCATGCCGTTGAGGTCGGAGCCGGACGACGCTGCCGTAGCCGAAGTGTTCGGCACCTTGCCAGTCGTTGTCGCGGTGATCTTCACCTGGTCGAGATCGATCTGGAACTCTTCCGCCACCACCTGCGCCACCTTGACGTAGAGGCCCTGCCCCATCTCGGTTCCGCCATGGTTCAGGTGCACCGAACCGTCGGTGTAGACATGCACCAGCGCGCCGGCCTGATTGTAATGCGTGGCGGTGAACGAGATGCCGAACTTGACCGGCGTCAGAGCCAGGCCCCGCTTGATGAAACGGCTGTTGGCATTGAAGGCCGATATTTCACGCCGCCGCCGCGCATAGCTCGCGCTTTGCTCAAGCTCGGCGACGATGCGCTGGATGATGTTATCCTCGACCGTCTGGTGGTAGGGCGTGATGTTGCGGCCCCCCTCGCTACTGGTGCCGTAGAAATTCTTCTTGCGGATTTCGAGCGGATCCTTGCCGACGGCAAAGGCCACCTCGTCGATGACGCGCTCGGCGCCGACCATGCCTTGCGGGCCGCCGAAACCACGAAAGGCGGTGTTCGACACGGTGTTGGTGTAGAGCGGCGCCGACTGCGCATGCACAGCCGGCCAGAAATAAGTGTTGTCGCAATGGAACAGCGCGCGATCGGTTACCGGGCCGGAAAGGTCCGACGAAAAACCGCAGCGCGCCGCGAACATGAAATCGACGCCGAGGATGTTGCCCTCGTCATCGAAGCCGACCTCGTAATCGACGAGGAAATCATGACGCTTTCCGGTGGCGATCATGTCGTCGTCGCGGTCGGGCCGGATCTTCACGGCGCGGTGGTGCTTCTTCGCGGCGATCGCGGCCAATGCGGCAAACTGATTTCCCTGCGTTTCCTTGCCGCCGAAGCCGCCTCCCATGCGGCGGATTTCCACCGTGACGGCATTGCTCGGCACGCCGAGCGCATGGCTGACCATGTGCTGGACTTCGCTTGGATGCTGGGTCGAGGAATAGATGGTGACGTCCTGATCCTCGCCAGGAACGGCCATGGCGATATGGCCTTCGAGGTAGAAGTGTTCCTGGCCGCCGATGCGCATTCTTCCCTTTAGCCGGCGCGGCGCCTGACGGATCGCCGTAGCGGCATCGCCGCGCTTCAGAGTGAGAGGCGGCGTGACGAGCTTGTCCTTCTTCGGATCGAGCGCGCCGATGTCGGTGACGAAAGGCAATTCCTTGTATTCGACCTTTGCCAATCTTGTGGCGCGGCGCGCCTGCTCGCGAGTTTGCGCAATAACGCAGAAGATAGGCTGGCCGTAGAATTGCACCTTGCCGTCGGCAAGCACCGGCTCGTCGTGGCGGCCGGTCGGCGAAATGTCGTTTTCGCCCGGCACGTCACTGGCCGTCAGCACGTCGACAACGCCGGGCGCTGTACGCACCGCCGAGAGATCCATGCTGGTGATGGTGGCATGCGTGGCACCGGAAAGCCCTAGGCAGCCATGCAGCGTGCCTGATGGTTCCGGCATGTCGTCGATGTAGACGGCGGTACCGCTGACATGTTTGTGCGCGGAATCGTGGCGCTGATCGGTGGCGACGCCGCCAGCGATCTTTTCAGCCTTGAGGTTGGGGGCAGCGTGCTTGTTCATCATGCCGCCTCGTGCCTTGAAACCTGGACCGGCTCTCTGGTGCCGCTGCTCTCGGCAAAAAAGCGCAGCAGCAGGTTTTTCGCTGCCAGGGCGCGATATTCGGCCGAGGCCCGCATGTCGGTCAGCGGGGTGAAATCCCTGGCATATTCGGCCATCGCCGCTTCAACCGTCTGTTCGGTCCATGGCTTGCCGAACAGCGCTTTTTCGACGGAAGACGCCCGCTTCGGCGTCGCCGCCATGCCGCCATAGGCGATGCGCACCTCCGCCACCGTGCCGTCCTTGGCCAGATTCAGGAAAAACGCGCCAAGGGCCGCGGTAATGTCCTCGTCGCGACGCTTGGTGATCTTGTAGACGGCAAACTTCGTTTCCTTGGCCGGCACCGACACATGCACGGCCTCGACGAATTCACCCGGCTGCCGATCCTGTTTGCCGTAGGCGATGAAGAAGGTTTCCAACGGGATCGTCCGCTGCTTCTTGCCCTTGCGCAAGG
The DNA here is from genome assembly GCF_003998745.1 of Mesorhizobium sp. M7A.F.Ca.US.014.04.1.1. Lineage (NCBI taxonomy): Bacteria > Pseudomonadati > Pseudomonadota > Alphaproteobacteria > Hyphomicrobiales > Phyllobacteriaceae > Mesorhizobium > Mesorhizobium sp. M7A.F.Ca.US.014.04.1.1. The sequence goes on from NZ_RZRW01000172.1 coordinate 3,624, forward strand.
TGAGACTTGCGCCAAGCGCGATCAATGGCGGTGGCGTATCTCCGATCGGCGAGCCGTTGGCGATGTTGCCGCCGATGGTGCCCATGTTGCGCACCTGTTCGCCGCCGATGCGATCGAACAATGGCCCCAACGCCGGGATGCGCTTCGCCAATGTCGCGAAGGCGTCAGTGTAGGTGACGCCGGCGCCGATCGAAATGACGCCCTTGTCTTCCGAGATGGTGCAAAGCCCGTCGAGATCGCCGATGAAAATGGCCGGTGAAATATCGCGCATGTGCTTGGTCACCCACAGGCCGACATCGGTCGAGCCGGCCACGATGGTAGCGCCGGGTTCCTTGTCCAGCACGGCGGCGAAATCGTCGACATCGGCCGGCACGACCAGCCGCGCCTTGCCGGTTCCGATCTCGACCCGGGCGCCGTCACGCATGGCCTCGAGCCTCGCGGTGATCGCCTTGCGTTCCGTGGCCAGCGGGTCCTTTGCCGCCTTGCCGTAGCTGGAGATGGCATGCGCGGCGCGCATGATCGCCTCATAGCCGGTGCAGCGGCAGAGATTGCCTTGCAAAGCTTTTTCGACATCCGCGTTCGAGGGATCAGGCGACTTCATCCACAAGCCATAGAGCGACATGACGAAGCCGGGCGTGCAGAAGCCGCATTGCGAGCCGTGGAAATCGACCATCGCCTGCTGCACCGGATGCAACTGGCCTGGCCCGCCACGCAGATGCTCGACCGTTACGACGTGTGTGCCGTCGAGCGAGCCGAGGAAGCGGATGCAGGCATTGACGCTTTCATAGACCAAGCCGCCCTCCGACAGCTTGCCGACCAGCACGGTGCAGGCACCGCAGTCTCCCTCGGCACACCCTTCCTTGGTGCCGCGCAGCGAACGGTCGAGCCGCAGCCAGTCGAGCAAGGTCGCGTCGGGTGCCACCGACGAAAGCGCCACATCCCTGCCATTGAGAATGAAGCGGATTTCGTTGCGGATGCTAATTTTGGTCATGCCTCAGCTCCCCCTGTAGGTCGAGTAACCGTAGGGCGAGACCAGCAGTGGCACATGATAATGCACAGGCTCGGCCATGCCGAAGCGGATCGGTATCACATCGAGAAAGGCCGGTTTCGGCAGGCTCAACCCCTGCTGGCGCAAATAGTCGCCGGCGGCGAAGACCAGTTCGTATTCGCCGGTGCGGAATTCCGCGCCGGCGAGCAGCGGCTTGTCGCAACGGCCGTCGGCATTGGTGAGAACGGTCTTCAGATGTGTCCGCGCCTTGCCCTCGAGGTGATAGAGCGCGATCGACAGTCCCGCCGCCGGCTTGCCGGTCGCCGTGTCGAGGACATGGGTCGTCAGACGCCCGCCGTCGGCTTTCGACGTTTCTGCCATTGGCCGCCTCCCATTTCCGGTACGAGCGAATTGGCCCGGTACGGTCAAGTATCAACAGTGAATTGTGCGCCAATTAAAGGCGATGCATAAGTCCCGGTCGAGCGGAGTGCGACAAAAACACTTTCAAAAATTTTCGGGGGAATGCGAGAAGCACCCTTTCGATATTCTGATCATACTTCGGGCCGTGCCCGGCGGGAGGGACGATGCGTTACAGCAGAGACATGCGTGGCTACGGAGCCAATCCGCCGGACCCGAAATGGCCTGGCGGTGCACATGTCGCCGTGCAGTTCGTCGTCAATTACGAGGAAGGCGGCGAAAACTGCGTGTTGCATGGCGACAAGGCGTCCGAAGCCTTCCTGTCGGAAATCGTCGGCGCGGCACCCTGGGTGGGTCAACGCCACTGGAACATGGAATCCATCTACGAATACGGCGCCCGCGCCGGCTTCTGGCGGCTGCTCCGGCTGTTCACCGAGTCGCAAGTGCCGATCACCTGCTACGGCGTCGCCACAGCGCTCGCCCGTTCGCCGGATCAGGTAGCGGCCATGCAGGACGCCGGCTGGGAGATCGCTTCGCACGGCTTAAGATGGATCGACTACCGCGACCACAGCGCCGAGGATGAGCGCCGCGACCTCGAGGCGGCGATCAAGCTGCACTACGAAGTGACCGGCGCGCGCCCGACCGGCTGGTATACGGGTCGCACATCGATCAACACGGTGCGGATTGTGGCGGAAGAAGGCGGCTTCGACTATGTGTCGGACACCTATGACGACGAGCTGCCGTACTGGTTCGAGCATGAGGGCGGCGCGCAGCTCATCATCCCCTATACGCTCGACGCCAACGACATGCGGTTCGCCACGCCGCAAGGTTTCAACTCGGGCGACCAGTTCTTTGCCTATTTGAAGGACAGCTTCGATACGCTCTATGCCGAGGGCAAGGCCGGCCGGCCACGCATGATGAACATCGGCCTGCACTGCCGCCTCGTCGGGCGGCCGGGCCGGGTGGCGGCGCTGAAGCGCTTCGTCGACTATGTGAAGTCGCACGACAAGGTCTGGCTGGCGAGGCGCATCGACATCGCCAAGCACTGGCAAGAGGTCAATCCTTATCAACCGGCGGCACTCCGCCCATCGAAGATGGAATTCGAGACCTTCGTCCACACTTTCGGCGGCGTGTTCGAGCATTCGCCCTGGATCGCCGAACGCGCCTACGAACTGGAACTAGGCCCGGCGCATGACACTTCGGGCGGCCTGCACAATGCGCTTTGCCGTATCTTCCGCTCCGCCAGCGAAACCGAGCGGCTTTCGGTGCTCAACGCCCATCCCGACCTTGCCGGCAAACTGGCCAAGGCCAAACGGCTGACGGCGGAATCGACCAGGGAACAGGCCTCGGCCGGCCTCGACGCGCTGACCGACAAGGAGCGCGAACTGTTTTCCAAGCTCAACGCCGCCTACGTCACCACCTTCGGCTTCCCTTTCATCATCGCGGTGAAGGGAAAGACGAAGGGGGAAATCCTGGCGGAGTTCGAGGCGCGCATCGGCAACAGCCGCGGCGTCGAATTCGAGACCGCCTGCAAACAGGTCGAGCGCATCGCGCTGCTCCGCCTCAAGGACATGCTTCCGCAATAGGTTTGAAACCATGGATACGATCAGGATGCCCGAGCGAACCTATTACGCGCCACATGGCGGTCATTCCGGCCAGAACGAGCTTCTGACCGGCCGCGCCGTCTTCACTGAGGCCTATGCCGTCATTCCCCGGGGTGTGATGCAGGACATCGTCACCAGTGCGTTGCCGTTCTGGGACGAAACCCGCGTCTGGATCTTGTCGCGACCGCTATCGGGTTTTGCCGAGACGTTCTCGCAATACATTGTCGAGGTCGCGCCCGGCGGCGGCAGCGATCGGCCGGAACCCGATGCCGGCGCCGAAGGCGCTCTGTTCGTGGTCGAAGGCGAACTGACGGTTCTGCTTGCCGGCAAGACGCATGTGTTGCGGCCCGGCGGCTTTGCCTTCCTGCCGCCGGCCAGCGGCTGGACGGTTCGCAACGAAAGCAGGGCCGCCGTGCGCTTCCACTGGATTCGCAAGGCTTACGAGGTGGTCGACGGTCTCGATGTGCCGGAAGCCTTCTTCACCAATGAGCAGGAGATCGCGCCAACGCCGATGCCCGGCACCGAAGGCCGCTGGGCGACGACGCGGTTCGTCGATCCGGCAGATTTGCGCCACGACATGCACATGACCATTGTCACGCTGGAACCCGGCGCGGTCATTCCCTTCGCCGAGACCCATGTCATGGAGCACGGTCTCTATGTGCTGGAGGGTAAGGCCGTCTACCGCCTCAACCAGGACTGGGTCGAGGTCGAGGCCGGCGACTATATGTGGCTGCGCGCCTTCTGCCCGCAGGCCTGCTATGCCGGTGGCCCGGGTAAATTCCGCTATCTGCTCTACAAGGACGTCAACCGGCACGCCAAGCTCGGCGGCGCCGGCATCGCAAGGCGCGCGCTGTGACCCGTATCGTCGCGCGGCCGCTGACCCGCGAGGGCTTTGCCCCCTTCGGCGATGTCATCGACATGGGCGGCGACAACCACTACCCGATCAATGGCGGCAGGGCCGAGCGCTATCATGATCTGGCTACCGCCGAAGCAACCGGTCCGAACGCCCGCGTGCTGATCTCGATGGTGCGCGGCACGCCCTACGAATTGCCCCTGAAATTGAGCATGGTCGAGCGCCATCCCTTCGGCAGCCAGGCCTTCATCCCGCTCTCGCCGCGCCCCTTCCTGGTCGTCGTCTGCCATGACGGGGAGCAGGGGCCGGGCGAGCCGCATGCCTTCATCACCGCACCCGGACAAGGCATCAATTACCGGCGCAATCTCTGGCATGGCGTGCTGACGCCGCTCGGCGAGGCTCAGGACTTCCTGATCGTCGACCGTGGCGGCGATGGCTCCAATCTCGAAGAGTTCCATTTCTCGCACGCCTACGAGATCCACTTGCCCAACGAGAGCCTCCTGTGACCGATATTTCACTGATCGACCGCCTGCTCGATGTGATCGAGCACGACATCGTGCCGAAGACGGCCGACGGCGTTACCTATGGCAACAAGCTGTTCGGCGCGGCGATCCTGCGCAAGGACGACCGTTCGCTGGTGCTGGCTGAAACCAACAACGAGATGGAAAACCCGCTCTGGCATGGCGAGGTCCACTGCCTGAAGCGTTTCTACGAAATGCCCAGGGCTGAGCGCGTCGATACGAAAGACGCCATCTTCATCGCCACGCACGAACCCTGCTCGCTGTGCCTGTCGGCGATCACCTGGACCGGCTTCGATAATTTCTACTATCTGTTCAGCCACGAGGATTCGCGCGACAGCTTCGCCATCCCGCACGACCTGAAGATCCTGAAAGAGGTCTTCACCCTCGATCCCGGCGGCTACAATGCCGAGAATGCCTACTGGAAGAGCTTTTCTATCCGCAGGCTGGTGCGAGCGTTGCCCGAGGCAGAGCGGCGACGGCTGGAGACCCGTATCGGCGCGATTTCGGCGCGCTACGATGAATTGTCCAACATCTATCAGGCGAACAAGGACGATAACGATATCCCGCTGAACTGACGCGGATTGACCAGCCGAATTCGTTGGCTGGCCCACGACGCGGCACGGCAGGCTCCATCATCTGGCGATCCTGGAGCATGCCATGAAAACCGTCACCGAATTTGCCCGCAAAATCGTCGAATTCCCGGACATGGGCATCGTCATGCCGGATGGCTGCCGCCTGTCGGCGCGGGTGTGGATGCCGGAGGATGCGGGCGACGATCCGGTGCCTGTCATCCTAGAGCATCTGCCCTACCGCAAGCGCGACGGCACCATCTTTCGCGATCAGCTGACGCATCCTTATTTCGCCGGCCACGGCTATGCCTCGATCCGCGTCGACATGCGCGGCAATGGCGATTCCGAAGGGCTGATGGACGACGAATATTCCGAGCAGGAATTGCAGGACGCCTGCGACGTCATCGCCTGGGCGGCAAGCCAGCCCTGGTGCAACGGCAATGTCGGCATGATGGGCATTTCCTGGGGCGGCTTCAACTGCCTGCAGGTGGCGGCCAAGCGGCCGCCGGCGCTGAAAGCGGTGATCAGCCTGTGCTCGACCGTCGACCGCTATGCCGACGACATCCACTACAAGGGCGGCTGCCTGCTGATCGAGAATTTCGGCTGGGCCTCGACCATGCTGTCCTACTCGTCGCGGCCGCCGGATCCGCTTTTGGCCGGCGACAACCGGTGGCGCGATCTGTGGCTGACCCGGCTGGAGAACCAATCCTTCCTGGCGCCGCTGTGGCTGAAACACCAGCACCGTGATGCCTACTGGAAGCGCGGCTCGATCTGCGAGGATTTTTCCGCCGTCAAAGCCGCCGTGCTGTCGATCGGCGGCTGGCATGACGGCTACCGCAACACCGTCTCGCATCTGGCGACCAACATCCAAGCCCCGGTCAAGGGCATCGTCGGGCCATGGATCCACAAATACCCGCACTACGCCGGGCCCAAGCCTGCCATCGGCTTCCTGCAGGAGGCCTTGCGCTGGTGGGACCGCTGGCTGAAGGGTGTCGACACCGGCGTCGAGGCCGACCCGGCCTACCGCGCCTATGTCATGGACAGCGTGCGTCCGGCGCGCTGGCACCCCGAGCGTCCCGGCCGTTGGGTGGCGGAGCAGGAATGGCCCTCGCCAACCATCAAGATGCAAACGCTCGATCTGATCTCCTCAACGGAAAAACCCGCCATCATCGCCTCTCCGCAAAGCTGCGGCCTGGCCGGCGGCGAGTATTTTCCCTTCACCTTCGGTCCCGAACTGCCCGGCGACCAGCGCCCCGACGATGCGCTGTCGGTGTGTTTCGACCAGCCGGAACTCAGCGAGCCGATCGACATCGTCGGAGCGCCGGAGGTCGAGCTGCGGCTGTCCTCTGATCGTCCGCAGGCCAACATCGCGGTCCGGCTTTGCGATGTGCATCCCGACGGCGCCTCGGAGTTGATCTCCTATGGCGTGCTCAATCTGACGCACCGCAATTCGCACGAATTCCCCGAGGCGCTGGTGCCGGGCGAAACCGTCTCGGTGCGCGTCGTGCTCGATCAATGCGCCTATCGTGTGCCGGCCGGCCACCGGCTGCGTGTTGCCG
>NZ_RZRW01000173.1:0-10134 GCF_003998745.1 Mesorhizobium sp. M7A.F.Ca.US.014.04.1.1
GGGGATGGGAACGCATCCGCAATAATCCCGCTGCACGAGGCGCGACGCGAACGTCTCGATCAGCCGGTGCGGTTCGACCGACGCGAGCTGGACCAGATCCTCAGGCTCTACGGACGCATGGTCGCCGCCAATGAATGGCGCGACTACGCCATCGATCATCTCGCCGACCGCGCTGTCTTTTCCGTCTTCCGCCGCACCAGCGAAGTGCCGCTGTTCCAGATCGTCAAGGATCCGAAACTGGCCCGCAAGCAGGGCGCCTTTGCCGTCATCGCCGCCGGCGGCCGCATCTTGAAACGCGGCCAGGAACTCGGCCGCGTGCTCGGTGTGTTCGACAGCAAGTTGAAGCTGGTCGAAGCCTGAGCAGGGAATTAGAGCAGGGGAATTGAAGAAATGGAGAATTGATGAGTTGAAGAAAAGGCCTCGGCGTCATCTGTTGCCGCCGCTTCTTTTTATTCTTCAGTTCTTCAATTGCGCAATTCTTCAGTTCCTTCTTCAGTCCCCTCTAAGGCGAAACTTCCGCTCTGGCAGCGAACTCGGATCGGGCGGCGCCGATGCCCCGCCATTCAGCGACAGCTGCATGAACACCGTGTCCAGCCAGCGCCCGTGCTTGTAGCCGGAGCCTTCCAGGCGGCCCGAATGGCGAAAGCCGAGCTTTTCGTGCAGCCGCACCGAGGCGCTGTCGGGACGGCCATCGCCGATCACCGCGATGATCTGGCGAAAGCCCGCCGTCGTCACCGCCTCGATCAGGCTTTGCATCAGCTTGAGCCCGACGCCCTGGCCCTTGGCCTCGGGCGCGACATAGACCGAATCCTCGACAATGAAGCGATAGGCCGGGCGTGGCCGGAAGGCACCGGCATAGGCGTAGCCGAGAACCGCGCCGTCCTTCTCCGCCACAAGGTAGGGAAAGCCGCCGGCCATCAGGCTGTCGAATCGAACACCCATCTCCGCGCGGCTCGGCGGCTCCAACTCATAGCTCGCCGTGCCTTGGGCGACCGCGTCGGCGTAGATGCCGGTGATGCTGTCGAGGTCGGCCGCTGTCGCCGGTCGAATCGTAATAGTGCTCATAGTTTATGGGTGCCATTTCTCTGCTCGCGATAACAGCAAAGCCCGGCACAAAAGAAAAGGGCGGCCGTTGGGCCGCCCTTTTGGAACTCGATGGTCCAGCATGCTGAACTAGCGACGGTCGCCCATGAACTGCAGCAGGAACATGAACAGGTTGATGAAGTCGAGATAGAGCGTCAGCGCGCCCATGATCGCCTTGCGGCCGGCAACGTCCGAACTGTCGCCCTCGAAATACATCTCCTTGATCTTCTGCGTGTCATAGGCGGTGAGGCCCGCGAAGACCAGCACGCCGATCGCCGACACGGCAAACGACAGCGCCGACGACTGCAGGAAGATGTTGATCACCGACGCGATGATGATGCCGAACACGCCCATGATCAGGAACGAGCCCATCGCCGTCAGGTCGCGCTTGGTGGTGTAGCCGAACAGCGACAGCGCACCGAAGGCGGCGGCCGTGGCGAAGAAGGTCTGTGAAATGCTGGCCGTGGTGTAGACCAGGAAGATCGAAGACAGCGACAGGCCGACGAGACCGGCATAGACCCAGAACGTCGTCTGCGCTGCCGAAACGCTCATCGACTGGACGCGGAACGACAGGAACAGCACGGCGGCCAGCGGCGCCAGCATCACCACCCAGCGCAGCGGCGAGCCGAAGATCGCGTAGCCGAAGGACGTCAGCATCTCGCCGCTCGGCAGCGTCGCGACAGCCGAAGCCGGATCGGTGGTGGTGGCCAGCATGATCGTGCCGACAGCGGCAAGACCGGTGATGAGGAGGCCAAGCCCCATCAGATTGTAAACCTTGATCATGTAGGCGCGCAGGCCCTGATCGATGTCGGCACCGACGCCGACGCCGGGCACGGCGCGCGTCTGGTAGTTGCGAATGGGATCAGCCATTGTAGTCCTCTATTGCTTCTGCCCCGTCCGGTGTCAGGTCCTTCCGGACCTGGGCGCCGCTGGCAGGGCTCCAGCATGCCTGTGGCGAAATATGATGGTTATTCGCGTCAAGAACAAGACCGTAACCGGATGTAACGGTTCGTGAGAGGGCGAAGCGCCGTTTCCTCGGCTTTTCGGACGGCTTTCTTACCAAGATTTAATCCAGGATGCCCGTTCCGGGCCTGTCGTCACAGGTTGCGCAGCACCGGTGCTGCCTTGTGGCCGAGCACCCGCCAAGTACCGGCGAGACCAATGCCGACCGTGATCACCAGCGAAAACAGAATGGTTGCCACCGCCACCTCCGGCATGAAATGCGACGGCAGAGTCATGATGCGCGCGACGACGAACCAGGCGGCTGCGCTGCCCGCCGCCAGCGCGAAAATGGCGGTGGCCAGCCCGATCAGCATATATTCGAGCGAGAAGGCCGATATCAGCGTCGTGCGTGTCGCGCCCAGCGTCTTCAACACCACCGCATCATGGATGCGCGCCCGGTTGCCGGCTGCAAGCGCGCCGGCCAGCACCAGCACCGAAGCGATCAGCGCCACGCCAGCGGCCGCCCGGATCGCCGTGCCGAGCTGTCCGACCAGCCGGTTGACGATGTCGAGCGCGTCCTTGACCCGCACCGTCGTCACCGCCGGGAAGGCGCGGGTGACGGCGTTGAGGATGCGGGCGTCGTCGGCCGTCGATGCACTCTTTTCGGTCAGCGTCGCCATCCAGCCATGCGGGGCGCCCGCGAATGTGTTGGGCGAGAAGACCATGACGAAATTGATACCCATCGTCTCCCATTCGACTTGGCGGAAACTGGCGATCCTGGCCGTGACGTTGCGGCCCAGCACATTGACGGTGATGGTGTCGCCGAGCTTCAGCCCGATCTCCTTGCCTTCTTGCGCCGAAAACGAAACCAGCGGTTCGCCGCTGTAATTTTCGGGCCACCAACTGCCCTCGGTCAGCGTCGCGTTCTCCGGCTGCCTGGTGTCATAGGTCAGGCCGCGATCCCCCCTCAGCACCCAGGCGCCTTCCGCCGGCACCTTCACCTTGTCGACATCGACACCGTTCAGCGCCATCACCCGGCCGCGCAGCATCGGCACCTTGGCCAGCACGCCCTGCGGCGCCTCCTTGCCGATCAGCGCCGAGAAGGACGCGACATCGGCGCTCTGGATGTCGACGAAGAAGAAGTTCGGCGCCCGTTCCGGCAGGCTGCCTGAGATCTGTCGCCTGAGATTGCCGTCGATCAGCGCCAGCGTCACCAATAGCGTCAGCCCGAGCCCCAGGGACAGCACCACCGATGGCGTCAGGGCGCCTGGCCGATGGATGTTGCCGATGGCGAGCCTGAGCGCCACGAAGCGCACGCGCGGGCTTTTCCTGGCCGCCCATTGCACCAGTGCGCCGACCGAGCGCAGCACCAGGAAGGCGAAGACGGTAGCGCCGACAAAGATCGAGGCGATGCGCTGGTCGCCCGAGAACAGAATGGCCAGCGCCGCAAGCAGCAGCGCGATGCCTATGGCCGCCGCGACATAGGCGGGGCGCGGCAAGCCGCGGCCTTCCAGTCCCATTTCGCGAAACAGCGCGGTTGCCGGCACGTCGCGGGCGCGGCCGAGCGGCAGCAGCGCGAAAGCCAACGTCACCAGCAGGCCGAACAGCGCCGCCATGCCGAGCGCGCCGGGATAGAAGCCGCCTTCGGCCGGCACCGGAATGACGGATTGCAAGGCCGCGCTCGCCGCGAAGGGCATTAGTGCGCCGAGCACAAGGCCTAGCACGACACCCAATCCGGCTATGATCAGGATCTGCACGAGATAGACGGCAAAGACGAAGCCGCCCGAAGCGCCCAGGCTCTTGAAGGTGGCGATGACGCCGCGCTTGCCGTCGAGATAGGCGCGCACCGCATTGGCGACGCCGACGCCGCCGACCACCAGCGCCGTCAGCCCGACCAGGGTCAGGAACTGCGAGAAGCGTTCGATGTTGGACGACAGCGCGGGCGCCGCGTTGCTGCGCGTGCGGATCGACCAGCCGGCTTCCGGAAAATCCGTGGCGGCCTGATCCTGGATGGCCTTGAGCCTTGCCTCGTCGGCGTCCGCCGGCAGCCGGATTTTGTAGGCATTCTCGACCAGGCTGCCCGGCTGGATCAGTCCAGTGGCCGCCAACCCTTCGGTCGAGATCATCAGCCTCGGCGCGAAGCCGAAGCCGTCGGACACGGCATCCGGTTCGGCGACCAGCTTGGCGCGCAGTTCGAAAGTAGCGGTGCCGAGCTTCAGCCGGTCGCCAAGCTTGACGTGCAACCGCTCGAACAGAAGATCGGGCGCTGCCGCACCGAAGACGCCGAACTCTTCGCCGAACAGTTCCTGTTTCGACAGCGCCGGCTCGGTCTCCAGCGTGCCATAGAGCGGATAGACATGGTCGACCGCCTTGGCCTCGACCAGCGCCTGGTCGGATCCGTCGGCGAGACGCGCCATCGAACGCATGCTGGCGGTCCGCGAAACCGTGCCGAGCCCGTCAAGGAAGCTGCGCTCCGCCTGACTGGCGTCACGCTGGTTGATCTGGAAGCGAAGATCGCCGCCAAGCAGCGTCTGGCCCTGATTGGCGACACCGGCGGTGATCGAACGCGCCACCGAGTTGACGCCGCCGATGGCCGCGACGCCGAGCGCGATGCAGGCGAGGAAGATCAGGAAACCGGACAGGCCGCCGCGCATCTCGCGCAGCGAGAAGCGGACAGCGAGCCTCAACGTCCGGGACAGCGGCATCAGGCCGTCACCTTGACCGGCGCCGGTGCCTCGATCCGGCCCGAGTGCATCGAAACCTGGCGCGAACAGCGTGCCGCGAGCGCCGGATCATGCGTCACCAGCACCAGCGTCATGCCGCGCTCGGCCGCCTTCGCAAACAGGAGGTCGGCGACCTGCCGCCCGGTCGCCTGGTCCAGATTGCCGGTCGGCTCGTCGGCGATCAGGATGCGCGGCGACGGCGCCAATGCGCGGGCGATCGCCACGCGCTGCTGCTCGCCGCCCGACAATTCGCCGGGATAGTGGGTGACGCGGTCGCTGAGGCCAACCGCCGCCAGCTCGCGCGCCGCCACCGCGAACGGATCGGAATGGCCGGCCAGTTCCAGCGGCACCGCGACATTTTCGAGCGCCGTCATGTTGGGAATGAGATGGAAGGACTGGAACACGATGCCAATGTTTCGGCCACGAAACGAAGCAATCTGGTCCTCGCTTTTGCCGTTGAGCAGCTCGCCGGCGATTCGGACCGTACCCGAATCGACCCTTTCCAGGCCTGCCAGGACCATCAGCAAGGTCGACTTGCCGGAACCCGAAGGTCCGACGATGCCGGTCGCCTCGCCGGTCGCCACGTCGAGGCTCACCCCCTTCAGCACATGGACCGATGAAGCGCCCTCGCCAAGGGTCAGGGACACGTCTTTCAGCGCGATGACGGCTTCTGTCAAAATGAAATCGTCCTATATCTGGGAATGAAGGCTCTGCTTGCCGGAAGCCGTCGACTGGAGAATTCCTAGCTCATATGGGGCCTGCCGCATGTCTTTCAAACGCAGTATTGCCGCAGGCTTCGTGGTTTTCCTCGCCATTTGCGGCGTCATGTCGTCGGCGCGTGCCGAGCCGTTCAAGATCGTCGGCTTCGGTGACAGCCTGATGGCGGGCTATGGCCTTGGACCCGACCAGGGCTTTACCGACAGGCTGCAGGCAGCGCTTGGCGCCAAAGGCCACGACGTGACCGTCGCCAATGCCGGCGTCTCCGGCGACACGACGAGCGGCGGCCTGGCGCGGCTTGACTGGTCGGTGCCGGACGGCACGCAGCTGGTCATCCTCGAACTCGGCGCCAACGACATGCTGCGCGGCGTCTCGCCCGACATCACCAAAAAGAACCTCGACGAGATGCTGAGCAAGCTGAAGCAGCGCAAGATTGCCGTGCTTCTGGCCGGCATGCGCGCCGCACCCAATCTCGGTCCCGACTACCAGAGCGCCTTCGACGCCATTTTCCCGGACCTGGCGAAGAAATACGACGTCGCGCTCTACCCGTTCTTTCTCGACGGCGTCGCCGGCCAGCCCGGCATGCAGCTCGAGGACGGCCTGCATCCGAGCGCACGAGGCGTCGACCAGATGGTCGAACGCATCCTGCCCGCGGTCGAGAAGGTGATCGCGGCGGTGCCGGGCGATTCCTAGCGGGTTGGAACTGTTTCCGCCCGGCGAGCTTTTAACAGGGACTGTGGCCAACAAACCTCTTGCTCCGTTTGACTATCGATGATTCGCTATGGGTGACAGTTCGATTCGAGGAAGGGAGGCTCTTCATGCCGCGTCTTTTCACCGCCCTCGAAATTCCGCGTGACGCTGCCCTTTCGCTGTCCCTGCTGCGGGGCGGCTTGCCGGGAGCTCGCTGGATCGACGTCGAAAACTACCATCTGACGCTGCGCTTCATCGGCGATGTTCCCGGCCATGTCGCCGACGAGATCGCCAACGCGCTCGACCGCGTCCACCGCCCTTCTTTCTCGCTGGCGCTGACCGGCGTCGGCGCTTTCGGCCAGAAGAAGCCGCATGCGGTATGGGCGGGCGCTTCCGCCTCGCCCGATCTGGCCGCCCTTCAAGGTGAGGTCGACCGCATCTGCCAGCGGCTCGGCATCCCGGCCGACCCGCGCAAATTCATGCCGCATGTGACGCTGGCGCGCTTGCGCAATTCGACCCCGCTGGACGTTGCCCAATATCTGTCGGCGCGCGGCAATTTCTCGACGCTGCCGTTCCGCATCGGCCGTTTCGTTTTGATGTCGTCGCGCGATTCGGTCGGCGGCGGACCCTACATCGTCGAGGAAGCCTGGCCGCTGTCAGGCACGGACGCCCGCGCCTCCAGCCTTGTCGCCAGCGCCTCCGACGCCTCGCGGATCATGCGATAGGCGGAAGCGAAGGCTTCTGCCTCGTCATGATAAGGATCCGGCACGTCGCGTGCCTTTCCCTGCGCGAATTCCAGGAACAGATGGATACGGTCCTGCACGGCCGCCGGCGCCAGCGCCTTCAGGTCAGCGACATTCGACCGGTCCATGCCAAGGATCAGGTCGAAACGGTGGAGGTCCTGCGGCGTGACCTTGCGCGCCCTCTGCCCGGAAATGTCGACGCCGTGCCGCATGGCGACCGCGATCGCGCGTCGATCGGGGGCAGAGCCGGCCTCCCAGTCACTGGTTCCCGCCGAATCGAGCAGGATATCCCGGGCCGACCCGCGCTCGGCCCAAACGGCGCGGAAGACACCTTCCGCCAGCGGCGACCGGCAGATGTTGCCGAGGCAGACGAAGAGAATGGAATTTATAGGCTTCGCGCTCATCGATCCGTCGCTATGGTGAGGGTCGTTTTCGAATAGCACAGGATAGGGACATGGCGAGAGAGAAACTGGGCAGGCAAGCCGCTGAAGCCGCATTGACGGGCCTCGACGGCTGGGCGCTGGCGGAAGACGGCGCCTCCATCAAGCGCACATTCACCTTCGCGAATTTCTCCGAGGCTTTCGCCTTCATGACCCGCGTCGCGCTTGCCGCCGAGGCGATGGATCATCATCCCGACTGGTCGAATGTCTACAAGACCGTCGACGTGACGCTGAACACCCACGACGCCGGCGGCGTCACTGCGCTCGATATCGATCTGGCCACGAAAATGAACCGTTTTGCCGGCGCCTGAGGCCTGGTATCGCCTCGGCAGGCCCAAATCGGCACCGGCATCTTGTAGCGGGGGTCGGGTTTCACCACATTTTCCCCCGCGGGGCAGGCGCCGGATGCGCATGAGCCCCGCAAGGAGAGACTGATGGCGCAACAATCCGGTTTTGATTTCTTCGGCTTTGGCGGCAAGCCGTCAGACGAGAGCGAAGTGCGCGAGAAATTCTGGCGCACAGCCAAGAAGGCCGCGCGGCAGATCCCCTTCATGGAAGAGGTCGTGGCCGCCTATTATTGCGCCATGGACAAGAACACGCCGCTGCGCGCCAAGGGCATTCTGCTGGCCGCGCTCGGCTATTTCGTGCTGCCGGTGGATGTCATCCCCGACTTCGTCTTCGGGCTTGGCTTCACCGACGACATCGCTGTGCTCACCGCCGCGATCACCGCCGTCAGTGCCCACATCACCACTGCGCACCGGCAGGCCGCCAGGGACGCCATGGCCGAGAAGGGCTGAACACGCGCGCGGAACGCCGTTGAAGCCGGCTTTCGGCGACAGCGTAAAAAGTCAAACTCTTGCCGCTTTCGTGGCCTTCAAGTCGCCAAAGGGATGTCGCGCCACCCGCTCGCAGGGCGGCGGCGCGGGTATGGTGGCGGTTTCCTCGGGGTGAGGGTCCTTTTCTCTTCGGAAATTCACCGTTTGGTAACCCAGATTAAATCAAAATGAAGCGACGGGCAGGACGCCAAGCCGGCCTGCCTCCGCACCATTTGGAATACGGGAAAAGCGATGCGCGGATTGATTGCGATAGTTTCGAGTCTGGCCCTGGTGGCCGTGGCAGCGCCGGCACTGGCGCAGTCGGCGACCAAGATCGGCCAGCACAATGCCTGGGGCACCTACAGCTACCAGGCATCGGGCGGCAAGGTCTGCTATGTCCTGACCGTGCCGACCGACAAGCAGCCGCCCACGCTCGACCATGGCGATATGTTCTTCTTCGTCAGCCAGCGGCCCGGCCAGCAAGTGTCCTACGAGCCGCAATTCATTGCCGGCTACAATTTCCAGGAAGGCTCCAAGGCCACCGTGACCATCGACAAGAAGACGTTTTCGATGTTCACGCGCGGCAAATCGGCCTGGGTCGAGAATGCCGCCGAGGAGCCGGTACTGATCGCCGCCATGAAGACCGGCACCGACATGAAGGTGACGGCGAAGTCCGGCCGCGGCAATCCCACCTCCTATGTCTTCTCTCTGAAGGGCATTTCGGCGGCGCTGACATCGATCGCCAAGTGTAAATAGGCAAAGCTACTTTTTTGAGGGAAAGGCCGGGCCGCGAAGTCCGGCCTTTTTTCTTTCATACTTGCCCCGGCCCGGCCTCCGCCCGGCGGCGCCGGATCGCCTCGGCGATGAAGACACGCGATAGCGCGTGATAGAGCGGCTCGTGCGAGATCATGCGCGCCGTGCCGTAGCCCAGCATCGAGGCCAGCATCAGCGCGATGACATTGTCGTGATTGCCGGTCATCTCCAGGATGATGACGAAGGCCGTCATCGGCGCTTGCACCACACCGGCGAAATAGCCGGCCATGCCGAGCAGTGCCGCCACCCCAGTGCTCGCGCCAAAGAGGAGGCCGAGCGAACTGCCGATGCCGGCGCCGACAGCCAGCGAGGGCGCGAAGATACCGCCCGGAATGCCCGAGATCATCGACAGCAATCCCGCCAGGAACTTTTCGGCGAAGAAGAACCACGGCAGCGGCGTGCCTTCGACGGCGCCCCGCGCCTGCACGTAACCGGTGCCGAAGGTCAGCCCGCCCGAGGCAATGCCGATCACCGCCACCGCAAGCCCGCAGATTGCGGCCACGATCAGGGCGCGCCGCAAAGGCTGCCCAGTGTTCCAGCGCCGGATCCGCCGCGTCGCCTTCAACGCCAGCAGCGAGAACAGCGCGCCGAACCCGCCGCCGATGACGCCGCAGGCAATCACCAGCGGCCACTCGGCGGCAAACGAGATGGTGTCCCTGGCGACGCCAAAATAGGTGTAGTTGCCGAGCAGCCCGAGCGAAGCGAGACCGGCCAGGATCACCGCCGTCAGCACCAGCCCGTTGGTTCGCGCCTCATAGGTGCGGCCCATCTCCTCGATGGCGAAGACGATGCCGGCCAGCGGCGTGTTGAAGGCGGCGGCAATCCCGGCGGCCGACCCGGCCAGGATCAGACCCCGGGCCTGCACCATGCCGCCCCAGCGTGCCGCCTGCAGCATCAGCGACGCGCCGACTTGCACCGTCGGACCCTCGCGGCCGATCGAGGCGCCGCAGAACAGGCCGACGATGGTGAGCATGATTTTGCCGGCCACCAGTTTGAGGGACAGGATGTGGCTGCGGTCCTCGTCGTCACGCAGATGGCGGGCGGCGATCGCCTGCGGAATGCCGCTGCCTTGCGAACCGGGAAAGAAGGTGTGGGCAAGCCAGGCGCACAGCACGAAACCCAACGGCGTAATGGCAAGCGGCAGATAGAAACGCCAGCCGCCTGCATC
>NZ_RZRW01000174.1:0-10132 GCF_003998745.1 Mesorhizobium sp. M7A.F.Ca.US.014.04.1.1
ATGCCGGCGAACAGGATTGCATGAGCGAGTACCGACAGCAACGCTGCCGGCGGCCAGGGCAGGGGGAACACAATGGCGAGCAGCCCCAAGGGCAACGCGAAGGCCAGAAGCTGCGTGATCTGACGCAGCCGCGCGCCATGCTTGCGCGCGATGCGGAAACCCATTTCCTTGAGCAGGTAATTCTCTTCGGTATGCGGCCATTCCAGCGACCGCACCGTACCTCCCGCCAGCCCGGTCGCGGTGTTGGCGGTGGTCGGGATCTCCAGCCGGTCATTGTAGCGCCAGGTCGCCAGCTTCCAGCCCCAGCCGGTCAAGGTCAGCAGCAGGCAAGCCGCCAGCTGCACCTTCGAACCAAGCGCAAAGCCCTGCAGCAGCGCGTTCAGCAGCACGCTGCCGGTCATTGCCGAGAAGATGAGATAGCCGGGCAGGGTGAAGCGGCTATGCCATTGGGCGATCGGCTTCAGCGACGCATAAATCATGCCGGTGGTGCAGACGGTGATGATTGCGCCGATGGTGGCCAGAGATCCGGCGATGCCGACCCAGCCATCGGTCTTGCCGAAGAATATCCAACCGATGCCGAACAGTCCCGCCGGAATGAAGGTGATGACCGAGGCAACACCTTCGCGCGACAGCCATGAACTGCGCCATTGTGAGAACGCCCGCCAGGCGCGTTCGGGGCGGCCGAGATGACCCGTCGAGGACAACAGGCCGGCTACGATCAGGCCGAGCGCCAGCCCCATGCCGATGAAGCCCAGCCAGAAATCGGGTGGGATGATCTGGAAGCCTCCGAGCGTGCCCAGCAGCGCGAGCAGGCCGTAGCCCGCGCCGGTGGCAGTGGTGAAGAAGACGACGGAGAAGGCTGGATGCATGGGTCAATTCGAAAGCATGCGGTCGACCCAGCCGAGGAAACCGCCTTCGGCCCGCACCGGTTCCAATGCCGGCGCGGCCACCGATGCGGCGCGCGCGGTGTGGGCGCGCGGCGGCAAATATTTGTTGGTCGGGCGATAGCCGAGCTCCGGCATCAGGTCGACGCCGCCACGCTCGGCCACCAGTTGCGAGACCGCCGACAGGGGATCGCCGAGATCACCGAAATGCCGGGCGCTGGTCGGGCAGGCGGCGACGCAGGCCGGCACGCGGTCTTCTTCGGCCAGATTGTCATTGTAGATGCGGTCGACACACAGCGTGCATTTCTTCATCACCCCGACATCGGTGTCGAATTCGCGTGCTCCATAAGGACAGGCCCAACTGCACAATTTGCAGCCGATGCACTTGTCCTCGTCGATCAGCACGATGCCGTCCGAAGCCCGCTTGTAGGAGGCGCCAGTCGGGCAGACGGTGACGCAGGCCGGCGTCTCGCAATGCAGGCAGGAGCGCGGGAAGTTCACCGTCCGTCCGCCCATCTCGGTGGTGTGCTCATAGCTGTGCACGCGGTTGAACCAGACGCCGTCGACATGGCCGCCATAGGGATCGATGTCGGTCAGCGGCGCCATGTGGCCGCCGGTGTTCCATTCCTTGCAGGCGGTGACGCAGGCCTGGCAGCCGACGCAGGTGTCGAGATCGATGACGAGGCCGAGCTTCTTGCCGCTTTGACTTGGCAGACAGGTCATTTGGTCGCCTCTCTCGCCCTGCGGAATTCGGCGCCGAAAGTCAGTCTGTCGGGCGAGGATTCGAAATGCGGCGGCTGCAGGAAACGCTGGAACTGCGGCTCGGTGAACCCGGCTTCTTCGGCTGCGCATTTGACGATGCGCACGCGCAGGTCGAACCACGCAGCCTGGCCCGTCACTGGATCGGAATTCGAATAGCGTTTGCCCTGAGCGTCGGCCGAGGTCTGGTCGCCGATGATATGGTTGAGCAGGAAGCCGCGGTTGCTCTCGGCCGCGTCGTCCTTCAGCCCCCAGCTGCCGCGCCTTTTGCCGATGGCGTTCCAGGTCCAGACCGTGCTTTCGTTCACCCCGTCGATCAGCTTGATCTGCCCCTTCACTCTGCCGTTGATGCTTTCGATCCACACCCAGTCGTCATCGACAAGGCCGAGACCGGCTGCCGTCCGGTGATGCACGAACAGCCGGTTCTGGCTGGTGATCTGCCGCAGCCACGCATTCTGCGAACCCCAGGAGTGGTACATGTGCATCGGCCGCTGCGTCAGCGCATGCAGCGGATATTTTTCGAGGTCGACGACCGCTTCCTCGAAGGGCATGTGCCAGAAGGGCAGCGGGTCCATGTAGGTCTCGATGCGCTGGCGATCGCCTTTCGGCGGCACCACACGGCCATGGCCACGCGCGGCGAGCCTGAAGCGCTGCATAGGCTCCGAGTAGAGCTGGAAAACGATCGGTTCGGCTTTCGGGATAAAACCCATCTGCACTGCGAAGTCGAGATAGGAGCGGTTGGCCATCTTGTAATAGCGCTGGTCGTCCGCGAAATCATGATGCCAGAAGCCGCCATTGTCGATGTAGCGCTGCAACTGGTCCGGGTTGGCCTCACCCCTGCCGGTCGAGGTCCCATCCTTGCCGCGCCAGCCGGCGAGCGGGCCGATGCCGGGCGTGCGCTCATGGTTGACGATGTAGTCGGCATAGTCGCGGTATCTGGCCGAGCCGTCCTCATCGACGAAACCAGGCAGGCCGAGCCGGGCGCCGAGTTCGATCAGCACCGACTGGAACGGCCGGACGTCGCGGTCGGGCTCGATGACGGGATGGCGGATGGCGTCGCCCGGTCCGTCGGCATGACTGATCGGCCGGTCGAGCAGGCTGATGCAGTCGTGGCGCTCGAGATAGGTCGTGTCCGGCAGCACCAGATCGGCGAACGGCACGGTCTCGGAATAATAGGCGTCGGAATAGATGATGAAAGGGATCTTGTAGTTGCCCGCTTCGTCGCTGTCGGTCAGCATCGCCATGGTCTCGACGGTGTTCATCGAGGAATTCCACGCCATGTTCGACATGTACATCATCAGCGTGTCGATCTTGTAGGGATCGCCTGCCCAGGCGTTGCGGATGACGGTGTGCATCAGGCCGTGCGCGGCCAGCGGCGCGTCCCACGAATAGGCCTTGTCGATGCGAAGCGGCGTGCCGGCCTCGCCGACCAGCAAATCGTCCGGCCCGCAGACGAAGCCGAGCGGCATGCCGTCGAGCGGCGTCATCGGCTTGACGGTCTTGCCCGCCGGCTTCGGTCCGGGCGGCGCGGATCGAGGGTAGGGCGGCTTGAAGCGGAAGCCGCCGGGGACATCCACCGTGCCCAACAGCACCTGAAGGAGATGGATGGCGCGGCAGGTGTGAAAACCGTTCGAATGGGCAGAGATGCCGCGCATGGCGTGCATCGAGACAGGCCGCCCCTTGATCGTCTCGTGGCGGCGCCCGGCCCAGTCGGTCCAGGCGATCGGCAATTCGATCGTCTGTTCGAAGGCGACATGGGCGAGTTCGGCGGCGATCCTGCGGATCGTGTCGGCGGCAATGCCGCAGCGCTCGGCGACCGAGTCCGGTGCGTAACTCTCATCGAGGTAGCGGTCGGCGATCAGCTGGAACACCGGGACGCAGCGGCGCCCGCCGATCGTGAAGCTGCCGGTCAGCGCCGGTTTCGCACCGGCATCGGCGGCGCTGACCGGTGTCTTCGCCACCCTGTCCCAAGCCAGCGGATTGCCGTCGGCATCGCGCACGAACAGCCCGTCATCGGCAGCACCTGGCTCCTGCACGACGAGAACATGGGCATTGGTGTAGCGCAGCAGATACTCGAGATCGACGCGACCCGCCTTGAGCAATTCGTGGATGAGGGCGAACACGAACAGGCCGTCTGTTCCGGGCCGGATGCCGATCCAGTCATCGGCAATGGCATTGTAGCCGGTGCGGCACGGATTGATCGAGACGACCTTGGCGCCGCGCGCCTTGAGCTTGCCGAGACCGATCTTGATCGGGTTGGAATCGTGATCCTCGGCGACACCGAATAGCATGAAATACCGGGTGTTGTCCCAGTCGGGCTCGCCGAACTCCCAGAACGAACCGCCGATCGTATAGAGGCCGCCGGCCGCCATGTTGACCGAACAGAAGCCGCCATGGGCGGCGAAGTTCGGCGTACCGAACTGGCTCGCCCACCAGCCGGTCAGCGACTGCGACTGGTCGCGGCCGGTGAAGAAGGCGAGTTTCCTGGGGTCGGTCCGGCGGATGTTCGACAGCCGTTCCGTAGCGATAGAAAACGCCTCCTCCCACTCGATCTCGCGGAACTCGCCGGAGCCGCGCGGGCCGGCGCGCAGCAATGGCTTCTTCAGCCTTGCCGGGCTGTAATGCTGCATGATGCCGGAGCTGCCCTTGCCGCAGATCACGCCGCGATTGACCGGGTGGTCCTTGTTGCCGTTGATGTAGCGGACCTTGCCATCCTTGATGTGTACATCGATTCCGCAGCGGCAGGCGCACATGTAGCAGGTCGTCTTGGCGATGCTGTCGGAAACGGCAGGCGAGGTGTCGACGCCGTCGCCTTCATCGGGCGCTCGCGTGTCGGCAAGCGGGCGTTGCGATGGTGCCGAATTCGCGCCGCGCGGCGGTCCCTGCATCATGATCCGGTGGCGCCTGTACGGCGCATGGATTTGGCCCGCGTCTTCGGCCCGGGGCCGCGCATATAGTGCTCTTCCGGGTGATAGCGATCGCCGGCCAGCCGCCGCCTTAAGCCGCGGGTCCAATGCGCAAGCAGGGATCTGAGCCGCCCGATCATTCTGCTCTCTGCGATCTTTCGGCGAATTTTTTCTAACTTCGCCGGAAAACTTAGAATAAAGGTATCGATCTGTCTAATCAGTTGTTCTTGTAAATTCGATCGATATTGGTTCTTAATGTGGACATGACCCTGGATCAGTTGCGGATTTTCGTCGCCGTCGCCGAGCGCGGCCACATGACCAAGGCGGCGGAACTGCTGGGCATTTCGCAGTCGGCGGCATCGGCGGCCATCCGGGCGCTTGAAGAACAGCACGGCGTCCACCTGTTCAACCGGGTCGGCCGCAACATCGAGCTTGCCCAGACCGGCCACCGGTTCCTGCCGGAGGCCAAGGCCGTGCTCGAACGGGCCGCCGCCGCCCGCAATGTGCTGGAGCATGTCTCGCAGACCGTCACCGGCAGCCTCTCGATCGCCGCCAGCCAGACCATCGCCAGCTACTGGCTGCCGCGCCGGCTGGCTTCCTTCCATGAAGCCTATCCGGCCGTCAGGCTGAGCGTCTCCATCGGCAACACCAGGCAGGTTGAGGCCAATGTCCTCGATGGCGCGGCGGATCTCGGCCTGGTCGAGGGGCGCACCGAGTCCGACATCCTGCGCCGCACCAAGGTCGACGTCGACAGGCTGATGCTGGTGGTTGCCAGCACGCATCCGGAGATCGCCGAAGTTGCGCCCGGCCACTCCGACATCAAGGACCTGCGCTGGATCATCCGCGAGGGCGGTTCGGGCACACGCGAAGTGCTGGAGGATCTGGCGCGCCACGAAGGCATTTCGCTCGCCGACTTGCAGATTTTTTTGGTGCTGCCGAGCAACGAGGCTATCCGCCAGGCGGTCGAGGCGGGAGCCGGCGCCACCATCATTTCGGAGCTTGTCGTGGCCCGCGCCGTGGCTGAAGGCAGTCTCAGATCCGTGCCGCTCGAATTGCCGAAACGCGACTTCGCCATGATCACCCATCGCGATCGCCAGGCAAGCCTGGCCCAGATGGCGCTTAAGGCGCATCTCGACGGCAAGGCGGATGCCCCGTCGGCGGGCTAGAGTATCAGAGTTTGCGGCTTTGCCGTTGGCTCGGAGGTCTTGGTACTTTGTATCGAGTGGCTGATTGAAACGCCTCACCACGACCTTCCTCCCCAGATGGGCTCGCTAGCGCTGTCCGCCTCGACGCCCAGCCGTCACTCTGGCAATCCGGCGTCCCGCAGCGCGCTTCCCAGAGTCTCCGCGAGCGCTGGCGCACAGCGCACGCCAGCAAATTGGCGGCTGTAGCGGAAGCCCGGCTGAAGCTCGCGCACGCGCGCGGCGGCGGCCCTCGCTTCGTCCAGCCGGCCGAGTTTGGCGAGCGCAGCGGTCAGTTGCACGTAGGTGATGCTGTGTGCCGGATTGGCTTGAACGGACTTGTAGGCTGCGCGACAAGCTTCTTCGTAACGCCCGCGCAGCAAATGGCTCATTGCTTGGGCGTCAAACGCGGCCCAAGCCCACGAATCGAACGGGCTTAGCCGGATACCCTTCTCGCTCCATTCTATCGCGCGCTCTGCTTCGCCGGCCCATCCGAGAACGACGCTGCCAAGAATGTAAGTCAGCGCCGATGACGGGCTAATGGCGAGGGCTGCGTCTAATGCCGTGAATGCAGCGGCGCGATCATGCACGAGATCGTATGCGTCGAGACTCTCTGGGCGCTTCCGCCTGACACGTTCAATTTCCGCTTTTCGCAAGCTTGGAGCAATCGCGCCCACCGCTGATAGCGCGATTTCGTCCTGAAGCGCGAAAATGTCCTCCGAACTGCGGTCGTAGCGCTCGGCCCACACGTGCGCGCCGGTCGATGCATCGATCATCTGAGCGGTTACGCGCACACTACCGCCAGCTTTGCGCACGCTGCCTTCGAGGACATATCGTACGCCAAGCTCGCTGCCGACCTGCTTCACGTCCACGGCGCGGCCTTTGTAAGCGAAGGTCGAGTTTCGCGCGATAACGAAAAGCCATTTTATGCGTGCCAGGCCGGTGATGATGTCATCGACCATTCCATCGGCGAAGTACTCCTGTTGCGGATCTCCGCTCAAGTTCGAGAACGGCAGGACCGCCACGGAAGGCTTCTCAGGCAAGGTCGGCGCCGACGCGGTGCGGGCGGCTGCAAAACGATCAGGGACACTCGTCGCAACAGCCGGTCCTACATAGCGATAGCCTCGGCGCGGCAGTGTTTCGATCCAGCTCTCAGCATCCGCTGCGTCGGCCAATACCCGGCGCAAGGCCGCGATCTGGACCGTCAGGTTGTTGTCGGCAACCGCCAATTTGCCCCAGCCGGCTTCGACCAGCGCGTCTTTGGATACCGGTACGCCCGCGTTTTGGAGCAGCAAACGCAGAAGCGAAACGGCGCGTTGCCCAAGCATGGTTGGCTCGGTGCCGTGATACAAAATGCCCGCCACCTGATCGAGACGGAACGGGCCAAACTGATAAAGGTCGCCTCCGATTGTCATCCAACGCTTTTAGCAAATTTTTGGGAACGAATTCACGACTTTCCCGGCATCGACGGCCAATGTCGCACAGGTGCTTGCCGGAAGTAAGCACCCAGTCAAAGGAGGATCCTATGAGCGCCAATGCCATTATTCGCATGCCCGACGAGAAGAAGGGGATCATGCTGCGTGGTCAACCTATGGTCTTCCTCGTCACCGGCGAAAACACCAAGCACACGAGCATGTTCGACTGGACGATCCCAGCGGGATTCGCCACCGGACGGCATGTTCACCGTGTGCAGGAAGAGACGTTCTACCTGCTCGAAGGCGAGTGTGCGTGGCATGTCGGCGACAAGACGGTTCGCGCAACGCCCGGAACCTATCTGTTCATTCCACCGGGAGTGCCGCACGACATCACGAATGTCAGTGAGAGACCCGCCCGCGTGCTGATGACCGTCTCTCCGCCTGGCCACGAACGCTACTTCGAAGAACTTGCCAAACTCGCGGCGCAGGGTGCGCCGGACCCAAAAGCCCTCGCTGAGCTGCGGAACCGCTACGATACTGACCAGCTCTCGACTTTGACGACACGCGGGTAGGCATCTGTCACGGCGGCCCCACGACAGCTTCTGGCCCATTGCGACATATCGCGCTGGCGCACGAGCTTGGTCGCTATCGGCGCAAAGCGGACGTGATCTTCATCGCATCACGCCGAAGGTTATGGGTACACGACCTGGCCTAAAGCGGATCAGTAATCTCTGAAAAGCTGGACCGCTCGAAGAAAGCCTCAGCCGAACTTGCGTTGCGCATCCAGCGCCAGGCCAAGTCCGACCGAGCCGAACATGTCGCCTTCGATGACGGATGCCTGCGGCACCAGCGACAGGATCTCTCGTTTGGCCAGCGGGATCGCGGTCGATCCGCCGGTCAGGAACACCGCGGTGATGTCGGACGGCTTCACCTCAGCGTCCCTGATAGTCTGCCCGACCGTTGCGGTGACCCGCTCGATGTCCCTGGCAATCGTCGCGTCGAGCCCGCTGCGCGTGATTTCGGCGGTGAACTCCGCACCCGGCAGCTTCACAGCGACCTCTGCGGATGACCTGTCGGTCAGCTCTATCTTGGCCTTCTCGACACGTGCGGCCAGCGCGTGTCCGTAGCGGTGTTCGACGACGTGGATGAAACGGTCGACGAGGTCGGCGCGCTCGGCCTCGTAGCGGATCTGGCGCAGATGCGTCATCGCCTTGGCGGTGTAGACCAGGTTGATGCGCTGCCATGTGGCGAGGTCGATGAAATAGCTTGCCGGCAGGTTGCGCTTGCCGTCCTTGGTCGGCGTCAAATAGCCGAGCTGCGGCATGACATGGGCGATGCTCAGCAGCCGATCGAAATCCGTACCGCCGATATGGACGCCCCGGCTGGCCAGGATGTCGTCCTTGCGGTCGAGCGAACGGGAGCGCTGCGGCGAGACCCGCACGATCGAGAAGTCCGACGTGCCGCCGCCCATATCGATGATCAGCGCCAGTTCCTCGCGTGTCACCTTCTGCTCGTAGTCGAGCGCCGCCGCGATCGGCTCGAACTGGAAAGCGATGTGCTTGAAGCCCTGGGCACGTGCGGCGTTCTCGAGTTCGCTTTGCGCCTTCGCGTCGGCCTCGGCATCGTCATCGACGAATTGCACCGGCCGGCCAAGAACGACGGTCTCGACCGTATCGCCGGCATCGGCTTCCAGCCTCTTCTTGAGATGGCCAAGAAACATGCCGACGATCTCCATGAAGCCGATCGACCGCGATTTGATGCGGGTCTTTTCATGGGCCAGCGAACTGCCGAGCACGCTCTTCAGCGAACGCATCAGCCGGCCTTCGATGCTGTCGGTGTAATTGGCGATGGCCTGGCGGCCAAAGCAGGTGCGGTTGTCCTCGAAGTTGAAGAACACGGCACTGGGCAGCGTGACCTGGCCGTTCTCCAGCGCGACGAGGCGCGGCTGCCCGTTGCGGACCACGCCCACGGTGGAGTTCGAAGTGCCGAAGTCGATGCCGCCGAAGGCTGGTCGCATGACAAGTTCCTGCATTTGTCGTCGGCGAGCCGACAGGCGCCATGAGAAATCGCGCGCTGTCCGGGGACGGGCTGCTCTGCCGAACCGAATTGTTTGTGTCTGCCATTTGGCTGGGGAGCGCGATCTACCGCATGCCTCGGCAAAGGGAAACCACTTTTCGGGGAAAATCCTAATCTCGCCGGAAGATCAGCCTTCCGAGCCAGCCGGTCAGCATGGCCAGCGATATCGCGAAGACGCCGTAGAGGAAGGAATAATTGTGGGCGACACGGAAGATCGACTGCTCGAAACCGGATTTGCGGATTTCGAGCTGGGCCGAGCTTTCCTTGATGAACAGACCGCTCTTGAACAGGAACGCGCGGGCTTTGTGGGTTCCAACCGGCACATTCGGCGCCAGCCTGACGGTGGCGCGGAAAAGGTTCTGCGACAGGAATTGCACGCCGCCGACATTCTCGCTGTAGAGGCCGGTCGCTGACTTGCGCTCCCGCAGTGCTGCCGTGAACTCCTCGATCGTCGCCGGGCTGTCGCCGGCATCGGCGGGCTGCATATAGAGGTTGGAGGCGCCGAGCGACAGCTGCTTGTAGCTGTTGGGTTCGGTGATGTCCTGCAGCGGCCGCGTCGTCGCCACCGAATAGGAGACCGGCACGTTTTCGAAGGTCTCAGAGTCCAGATTGACCCAGACGCCGAGCACCCTGTCCTTGCGGCGCACCACCACCGGTTTGGGCGGACCTTCGAGCACGACGATGACGTCGTAGCGGCCCTGGCGCGCGACGAGTGGATCCGGGTTTTCCAGCGAACCGAAGATGGTCAGATCGGCCCCGGAAAAACCGGCGGTGATCGAGACGTTGTCGGTGGAGAGACCGATCTGGATGCCTTCGGTCAGCGGGACCTGTGCCTTCGCCGGCACGGCGGCCGCAAGCAGCGACAGGACAATGGCGGTTGCGAATGTGCTGCGAGCCTTCATCAGTTGAGG
>NZ_RZRW01000175.1:0-10119 GCF_003998745.1 Mesorhizobium sp. M7A.F.Ca.US.014.04.1.1
GGCCGGCCCGACGGTGAATTTTTCCGCCGCAACCTTGGCATAGCCGGCCGCCTCGTCATGGCGCTCGCGCGGCACGAACATGCGCGTTGGCGCGTTGCAGGACTGGCCGCTGTTGCTGAAGCAACCGGCCACGCCCTTGCTGACCGCGCTTGCGAGGTCGACGTCGGGGAACAGAATGTTGGCCGACTTGCCACCAAGCTCCTGATGCACGCGCTTGACCGTGTCGGCAGCGGCCTTGGCCACCAGGATGCCGGCGCGGGTCGAACCGGTGAACGACATCATGTCGATGTCAGGATGGCTGGACAACGCCTGGCCGACGCCCGGTCCGTCGCCATTGACGAGGTTGAAGACGCCCTTCGGCACGCCGGCCTCGTCGAGGATCTCGGCGAAGATGATGGCGTCGAGCGGCGCGATCTCGGATGGCTTGAGCACCATGGTGCAGCCGGCGGCGAGCGCCGGACCCACCTTGCAGGTGATCTGGTTGAGCGGCCAGTTCCACGGCGTGATCAGCCCGACGACACCGATCGGCTCCTTGACCACGAGATGATTGCCCTTCACGTGGCGGAATTCGAAAGCCTTCAGCGTCTCGGCCATTTGGGTCAGATGCGCCAGCCCAATGCCGACCTGGCTGTCCAACGCCATCTGGCGCGGCGCGCCCATCTCGCGCGACACGGCAACCGCAAGATCGCCACTGCGCTTCTTGTAGACCGCGATGATGCGATTCAACAGGTCGAGCCGCTCGCTAACTTCGGTGAAACCAAAGCCGTTGAAGGCGCGCTTGGCGGCAGCCACCGCCTTGTCGACATCGGCCTTGGAGCCGAGCGAAATCTGCGCAAAAGCGTCCTCATTCGAGGGATCGATGACGTCCAATGGGTTGGGCACAACAGGATCGACCCACGCGCCATCGATGTAGAACTGCAGATTGTGTGACATGGTTTTCTCCTTGGCCGCATGGTCGCGCCGGGCCGTCATATCTGGCTGGAGATAACGATGCACAAACGCCGCTGTCAAACACAACCCCCGAAGTGGTTGAGCCAGTGCGGCAGTGATTGAGCCAGAGCGGTTGGGCAGCAACCGGCTTGGTGAGGATGGACTACAGCAAGGTATGCCCGGCCTCGACCAGAAACCGCCTCGCCGCGGCCTGATCCGTGGCTTTCACCAGGAGATGGTCGCCATCGAAAGTGGACACCACGAAGATGCCCAACCCGTTTTCCGACAACGGCCTGATGACCGACAGCACGATACCGGTTTCGTCGAAGGCGAACGGGCCCAGGAGCTTGAAGGCCACCCAGTCGATATCCTGCTTGACGGCATGCGGCACGCGGTCCTGCAGGCAAACGATCGAAAGCTCGTCGTCGGTCCTTGTGATGCTGACGAAGCCTGGTCCGTCCGCCCAACCGGGAATGGTTTCGCCCGCCGCCAGCCGGGAAACCGCGTAAGACCCCGGGAGTTGCTTAAGCTTGACCTTGGCAGCCATTATCGAAATCCTTCCTCAGATCGCCGGTGATCCCGCTAGCCTCTTGCTCATATAGACCGTCATGCCGCCCATGAACGGCTCGTCCCGATCCACTATGTAGCCCTGCCTCTTGTAGAGCGATACGTTCGCCTCGAACGCGCCATTGGTCAGCAGGCGAAGCTCGTCGCGGCCCGACTCGATCGCCTTGCGCTCGGCCCACTCCAGCAACAGCCGGCCAATCCCCCTGCCCTGCGCATCCGGTGCGACACAGACATTCTCGATCCACAGATGATCCTCGGCCAGCATGGTTTCAATCATTCCCACGATCCGATCATCCTCGACGGCGAGATCGAACGGATGCTCGGCAACAGCCTTCTCGTAGTCGGCGCGCATCGGCAGAGGCTCGCGGCCGATCACCGCTACCCATTTGGCATAGGCGGCGCGCACGATATCCCGGATCGCGGCGGCGTCAGCGGGCGCGGCCGGCCGAAGCCGGATGGAAGAATTGTTGGTCATCAAACTGCTCCAGACATGAAAAATCCCGCCGGCGGTTTCGCGGGCGGGGCTGGAAACGAAAGAACCGGGTCTATCCTGCCGGTCTTTGTCGTCGCGCAATCAGCTTGCCGCTCCGCACTGTGCAGGGGCGACGTCGCTTGGTGTTGGCGGGCGCGAAAACGAACATGGCGCCAAGTTGGAACAGGAAGCGCGGCGATGTCAAGGCGACCGCTCGATCGACAGTGTCTCGCATCGGCGACAAGGTTCTGGTCCTCGCGCCCGCAGGGCATAGAATCGCTATATGCTTTGTGCCAACGGCAGCTAATCGATGGGCAAACTATGACCGGGACGCTGAACAAAGCGGTGCGGATGGTGGCCATCCTGAACCTGGCCTATTTCGGGATCGAATTTGCCGTAGCCGTTTGGATCGGATCGGTATCGCTGTTCGCGGACAGCATCGATTTTCTGGAGGACGCATCCGTCAATCTCCTGATCATGGTCGCGTTGGGCTGGACCGTCCGCAATCGAGCGCGGCTCGGAATGGCGCTGGCCGGGATACTTCTGATCCCCGCATTGGCGACCCTTTGGACAGCCTGGGAGAAATTCAACATTCCAATTCCGCCAGCTCTCGTTCCGCTAACGCTCACGGCGGCTGGCGCGATGCTCGTCAACCTGTCGTGCGCGCTCATGCTCGCTCGCTATCGCCATCACAGCGGCAGCCTCACCCGCGCCGCCTTCCTGTCGGCGCGCAACGACGTCCTGGCCAATGTGGCAATCATTGCCGCTGCCCTGGTCACCGCATTCGTGTGGAATTCGGCCTGGCCCGATATCGTCATTGGGCTGGCAATCGCCGTCATGAATGCGGATGCTGCCCGCGAGGTTTTCACGGCCGCAAGACGCGAGTTCGCAGAAGGCCAAATTTCAAACTGAAACGCTGCCACCCGATCCGCGCACGATCCCCTCAACTCCTGCGCCGTCGGCCGGAATGGCTACCCGGTCGTCGAGTGCCCTCAGCCTGCGCCTGGCTCTAGCGATCGATCCTTGCTTCCTGTTGCGGAGAATAGCGCGCTCCCTGTACGGCGATCGCCGAGACCGCGTTCTCGATGTCGGCAGTTCGCCGTCAGCGCGACAGTGACCGATCCGATGTTCTCTTCGAGGCGATTGAGCTTGGTGGTGCCGGGGATCGGAACGATCCAGGGCTGTATCTGCCAAGCGCGGGAGCGATATCGGAGAATGGGCTTTTCAGCCTTGGAACATCGGTCATGTTGGTCTCCTTCGTAGAGTTCGGGCGTTGAACTCGGCGCCACGCGCCGATACCTGGTCAAATCCCGTATTGTTCGTCGCTGACATGCTCCAACCAGTCGACGACCTTGCCGTCGAGCGCTTCGGCGATAGCGATGTGGCTCATCGCCGTGGTCGGCGCGGCGCCATGCCAATGCTTCTCTCCGGGCGCGAACCAGACGATGTCGCCGGGCTGGATCGATTCGATCGGGCCGCCCTCGCGCTGCGCCAGGCCGGCGCCCGAGAGGACGATCAGCGTCTGGCCGAGCGGATGCGTGTGCCAGGCGGTGCGCGCGCCGGGCTCGAAAGTCACGGTGGCGCCGCCGACCCGGGCGGGCTCGCTGCCCTTGAACGGCGCGTCGATGCGCACCGCACCGGTGAAATAGTCGGCCGATCCCTTGGCCGAGGCCTGAGAGCCGTTTCGCGTGATGTCCATGGTTTTGTCCCTTCCTGGCAACAGCCATGACACGACCGCCCGGCTTTAGAGACGGCCGGAGGTGCCCGGTGTGATAACGCCTATCTAGGGTCTGCGATTGGTGCCGATTAGGTGCTATATCCAGCATGATCTTATGAAGGGGGCTCATGAATGCCACGTGACAACCTGAACGAGCTAACCGCCTTCCTCGCTGTGGCGCGCGAGGAAAGCTTCACCAGGGCGGCGGCCAAGCTCGGGGTTTCCCAATCGGCGCTCAGCCACACGGTGCGGGCGCTGGAGGAGCGGCTGGGTGTACGGCTCCTGACCCGCACCACGCGCAGCGTGTCGCCCACCGAAGCCGGGGAGCGGCTGCTTCGCACCGTCGGGCCGCGGCTGGACGAGATCGAGACCGAGCTCATTGCCTTGAGCGCATTGCGGGAAAAACCCGCCGGCGCCATCCGCATCACCGCCGGTGAGCACGCCGCCGATGCGGTCCTGTGGCCGGCGATCGCCCCGCTGCTGCCCGACTATCCCGACATCAAGGTCGAGATCATCGTCGACTATGGACTGACCGACATCGTCGCCGAGCGCTTCGACGCCGGCGTGCGGCTGGGCGAACAGGTGGCGCGCGACATGATCGCGGTGCGCATCGGCCCCGACATGCGCATGGCGGTGGTCGGCTCGCCAGCCTATTTCGCTACCCGACCAAAGCCGCGCACGCCGCAGAACCTGACCACCCACAATTGCATCAATCTGCGGCTGCCCACCTATGGCGGGCTCTATGCCTGGGAGTTCGAGAAGGCCGGACGCGAGCTGAAGGTTCGGGTCGAAGGCCAGCTTGTGTTCAACACGGCCGCTCTGCGCATGAACGCGGTGCTCGCCGGCCTCGGCCTTGCCTATCTGCCTGAGGAGCAGGTGACGGCCCATCTGGCCAACGGCCGGCTGGTGCGTGTGCTCGCCGACTGGTGCGGGCCCTTCCCCGGCTACCATCTCTATTACCCCAGCCGCCGGCAAGCCACGCCGGCCTTCTCGCTGCTGGTCGACGCGCTGCGCTACCGGGGCAAGGAGTAAGTCGGTGAGCAGCTTCCACCCGGCTTTGACTCGCCGCCGCCTGCGGTGACTATCCCCGGAAATGGTCGCGGAACCATTTCCGCGGCACCGCGTTCACTGCGGTTAACTGGAACTCCTATACGTGGCGCAAGTGACGAAAACCTCGAGCTCGACCTTTGATCTGCCCCACCAAATCCTCGATAATCTTCCCGTAGCAATCTACACCACCGACACCGAAGGCAAGATCACCTATTTCAATCGGGCCGCGGCAGATTTCGCTGGGCGCGAACCCGAGCTCGGAAAAGACCAATGGTGTGTGACGCACAAGCTGTTCACGACCGACGGTGAAGTGTTGCCGCATGACCAATGCCCGATGGCTGTCGCGCTAAAGGAGAACCGGCCGGTCAGAAACCAGTCGGCTATCTCCCAACGCCCGGACGGCACGCGTGTGCCGTTCCTTCCCTATCCCACACCGCTTCATGACGAGCAGGGCAGACTGGTCGGCGCCGTCAATATGCTGTTCGATCTCACTGACCGCCATCATGCCGACGAGGCCAGGCATCATCTGTCAGCCATCGTGGAGTCTTCCTTCGATGCCATCGTCAGCAAGGATTTGAACGGAGTCATCAGGAGCTGGAACTCAGCCGCCCAACGTCTGTTCGGTTACACCGCCGACGAAGCAATCGGAAGGTCGGTAACTATGCTGATACCGGACGACCATTTGGACGAAGAGCCGCGCATATTGGAGCGCATCCGCAAAGGCGAGCAGGTCGAGACCTACGAAACCATCCGCCGCCGCAAGGACGGCAGCCTTGTGCCCGTATCCCTGACAATCTCGCCGGTGCGCAACGCCGTCGGGCAGATCGTCGGCGCCTCGAAGATCGCCCGCGACATATCAGTAGCCAAGGAGAACGAATATCGCATCCGCATGCTGATGCGCGAGGTCAACCACCGGGTGAAGAACCAGTATTCCGTCATCATCTCGATGATCCGGGAGACCAGCAAGCGGTCATCGACGCCGGCCCAGTTCGAACGTCAGGTGCGCGAGCGCATCATGGCGTTGTCGCTCTCGCATGACCTTCTGGTTTCCGGCGACTGGAAGGGCGCCACGATCTTCGAACTGCTGCTTGCGCAGGCCAAACCGTTCGGCAACGAGGAGCGGATCTCAATGTCGGGCCCTTCCCTGACGCTGAGCCCCAATGCCGTCCAGTACCTCGGCATAGCGTTTCATGAACTCGCGACCAATTCCGCTAAATACGGCGTCCTTTCGGCCGCAGAGGGAACGATAACGGTGCAATGGAAGGTAACCGGACTGGTCGGCCAGAAACAGTTCCAGCTGATCTGGAAAGAGAGAGATGGTCCTGAAGTACAGACGATCGGCCATGGTGGTTTCGGCAGCGTGGTGCTGCGGCGCGTCGCTCCAGCCGCGGTGAGCGGCACCGGTGTTCTCGAGCATGATAGCCACGGTGTCACCTGGACGCTGCAAGCACCGTTGACCCAACTTGAGGCCTCGGTTGACAGCGAGCACGTTGATCAGCGTGCGTTGGACCAGGTGATGAGCGGACACGAATTCGGAATTGTTCCCTGAACTTGGGCACTGGCAACAGGACTACGGCCCGCTATGTGTTGCTTTTATTGTACGTCCTGGCCTTCAGCCCTGTCGCAATATGGCGGGCATCAGCACCGGAGCCATCGCCGTGACCGTGACCGACCTCTATCGAGGCTACATCGCCTGCCTCAACAATCAGGACTGGCAGAAGCTGCATCGCTTCGTTCATGACGAGGTGCACTACAATGGCGACCGCGTCGGACTGTCGGGTTACCAGGACATGCTGGAGCGCGATTTTCGGGAAATCCCAGACCTCTATTTCGATATCCAGTTGCTGATCGCCGAACCGCCGTTCCTAGCCAGCCGGCTTCAGTTCAACTGCACGCCGAAGGGAACCTTCTTCGGGCTCCCTATAAACGGCAGGAAGGTGTCCTTCAGCGAGAACGTCTTCTATGAATTCCTCGACGACCGGATCAGGAACGTCTGGTCGGTGATCGACAAGGCCGCGATCGAGGCGCAGCTTTAATCCAGGTCGCCCAGAAAGCGACGTCTGCGCGGCAGCGCCCGTGGATCGTTCGTAAAAATCGATCATTCTAACGAAAATAATTCGTTGGAAAGATTGGTTTAGGAATGGCATTCTCCCGGCATACTCGCCTGGAGCATTGCATTGTCTTCCGTTTCCCACTTCGCGAACGATATTCCAAAAAGCGCGTTTCCTGCCGATGTCGCGCAAGGGCGAAAATCCCTTAGCTGGAATGGCATCGTCCCCGGCATCGTGCTGGTCACGATGATCACTGCCGTCGCCTTCTCGGCGCGCAATGTTTCCGGCTTCGCGCTGTTCAGTCCAATGATCCTCGCCGTCGTCGCCGGCATGATCTACTCCAACGTGCTCGGCACGCCCGTGCACGCCAAAGCCGGTATCGCATTCTCGCAAAAGCGCCTGTTGCGCTTCGCCATCGTGCTGCTCGGCTTCCAGCTGACGCTCGGCCAGGTGGTCTCGATCGGCGCTGGCGGCGTCGGCATTGTCGCGGCGACGCTTGGCGCCACCTTCGTTTTCACCATCACGCTTGGCCGGCTGATCGGCGTCGACGCCAAGCTGGCGCAGTTGATCGCCGCCGGCACCTCGATCTGCGGCGCTTCGGCCATCGTCGCCACCAACATCGTCACCGATGCGCGCGACGAGGACGTCACCTACGCCGTCGCCTCGATCACCTTGTTCGGCACCGTCGCCATGCTCGGCTTCCCACTCATGGCGCCCATGCTCGGCCTCGACCAGCACGCTTTCGGCCTGTGGGCCGGCGCCTCGATCCACGAGGTGGCGCAAGTCATCGGCGCCGGCTTTCAGAACGGCACCCAGTCCGGCGAGATCGCCACCGTCGCCAAGCTGACCCGCGTCGCCATGCTGGCGCCGATGGTCGTCGCGCTCGGCCTGATGGCGCGCGGCAGGAGCAGCAGTGAGGTGGCGGCGCGGCCGCCCATGCCGTGGTTCGTCGCCGCCTTCGTCGCTGTCGTGGCGTTGAACAGCTTGGTCACGGTGCCCACCGAGATGAAATCGGCAATGGCGCTCGCCACCACCATCATGCTGACCATGGGCCTGGCCGCCATGGGCCTGCAGGCCGACATCTCTCAGCTGCGCTCGCGCGGCCTGCGCCCGCTGGCGCTCGCCTTCTCGGCCTTCCTGTTCATCGGCTGCTTCAGCCTGATGCTGGTGAAGTTCGCCTGAGCTTGATCGCCGGCACGCAGACGGCACAAGCGAGTTTGGGAATCAAATCACATCGGCTACGGTCTGCCGCGCATCAACACGCGAGCCCGCACCCGATCCATGCCGTTTGTTCCCTTACCCTTCGTCGTCGCCCTGTCGCTGTTCATCCTGCTTTGGGTCGTCGCCAGCCGCCAGGATGAGGCAGCACCGAACCTGCCGTTTCTCGCCCTGATCCTTGTTGCAGCGTTGCAATCGGTGCTCACCGGACTGCGCTGGGGCTATGGCATCAGCGAAGTCGGCTATATCGCCCCCGTATCCGCCGCGATCATGCCGTCTCTGCTCTACGCCGGCGTATCGAGCCTGGTTCGCACCAGCGACCGCCGGTGGCCGGCCCTGCTGGGGCTCCACGCGACACCCGCGGTCATCATCATCATGCTGATAATCTTTTGGCGCGAGGCGATCGACGTGGCGCTGACATCAATCGATTTCACCTACGCCGCCGCCATTCTCTGGCTGCTTCGCTCCGGCGCCGACGGGCTTCGCCTTGCGCCCTTCGACGGCGCGGTCCCGGTCTACAGGGCCATCCTTTTCGCGGCAGCTACGCTGTGCCTGTCGGGAGCCGTCGACATGCTGGTGTCCTTCGATCTGGCGTCGGGACATGGCGCTCGCGCGGCAACCGTGATCGGCATCGGCAATCTTTTCATGCTCGTCATTGTCGGCATGGCGGCGGCTGCGGCCAGCCAAAGCCATGTCCCGCTCAATGCCGCCGAGCCCGTCGAGACTTCGTCCCCACCCGACGCCGGCGAGAACGCCGATGCGATCGCCAGGGTCAACGAGTTGATGCAGGAGAAAAAACTATATCGCGACGCCAATCTCAACCTCAACCGGCTTGCCCGGCGCGCCGGAATTCCAGCACGGCAGATCTCAATGGCGATCAACCGGGCCACGGCCAGGAACGTCTCGCAATATGTCAACGGACACCGCATCACCGAGGCCTGCCGGCTGCTGAGCGAGACCGATCAGTCCGTGACGGAGATCATGTTTGCGGTCGGCTTCCAGACCAAGTCGAACTTCAACCGCGAATTCCGCCGCGTCACCGATATGACCCCGCTCGCCTGGCGGGACCGGAACGCGCCTGACGCGGCGCCCTCGCTTGCGAACCGGCGGGCGGCTGAAATCGGCAGCGCCGTTCCGCACTGAACGGTACTCAATCGCGATAAAGCACGTCCTTGATCGCGATCAAGGTCGCGGACTTCGCTCCGATCCGCTGACATTGGGTCGCTAACACTGCAATCGAACATGACCGCCAGCTTGCCCGGACGCTGTAGCCTCCGGCCTTGCCACCTATAGGGCGCGTTCGACAACGGAGATTTCAATGAAATTCTGGACTATGCTCTGCGCCGTCGCTGTTTCCACGGCGCTCATGCAACACCCCGCAGACGCCGGCGACAATGTCGGCGTTCGTCAGTTCCCTGCCCCATCCAAGGAGCGCGGCATCGATCTCGATGTGACGGTCTGGTATCCCGCGCAACCGGGCGGCGAGATGGTTATATCAGGCGACACCGCGCTTTTCGCCGGAACGGCCGCCATGCGCGATGCGCCTATCGCTGGCGGAAAATTCCCGCTTATCCTGCTTTCGCATGGCGCTGGCCTGGCGGGAACCCCACACGCCCTGAGCTGGATTGCAACGCCTCTGGCCAGGCAGGGATTCGTCGTCGCCGCTCCCACACACCCGGGAAATACGGGGAAAAACAGATCCGCCGCCGAGACGATGAAACTCTGGTTGCGGCCCGCCGATCTCACGGCTGCCCTGACCGCGACGGCGAAGGACGCTTTCTTCGCAGGGCACCTCGAACAAGGCAAAGTAGGCGTCCTCGGTCTTTCCATGGGCGGCAACACGGCGCTGGCGATAGCCGGTGCCCGCATCGATCCGAAATTGCTGGCGGCCTATTGCGATACGGACCTGCTCAATGCCTCGCTCTGCGACTGGGTCAGGCAAAGCGGCGTCGATCTTCACGCCATGGATTTGCAGGCCGCCGGTCGGGACAACCGGGATGAGCGCATTCATTTCGCCATGGCGATCGATCCTGCCCCATCCGATGTCTTCGATGTCAAAAGCTTTGCCGGTATCAAAATTCCCGTCGTTCTCGTCACTCTTGGCCGTGCAGGAA
>NZ_RZRW01000176.1:0-10113 GCF_003998745.1 Mesorhizobium sp. M7A.F.Ca.US.014.04.1.1
CCGGCATCCAGCTCTCTCCAAACGCGACGCGCATCCTTCGCCAGCTTGGCGTGCTCGACCGGCTGCTGCCGGCAGCGGTGCGGCCGCAAGCCGTGGTGTTGAAGAAGGCCGCGACCTTGCGCGAACTGGCGCGCGTGCCGCTGGGGCAAGCCGCCGAAACCCGCTGGCAAGCACCCTATCTCGTCGCGCACAGGGCCGATCTGCAGAGCGCATTGACCGCGCGCGTTGCCGAGGTGCCGGATATCCATCTCACCACCGGCGCGCGCATCGGCGACGTTGCCTCCGGCCCGCATGGCATCACGGCGACGGCCGAGATCGACGGCAAGACCATCGAGGCGGAGGGCTTCCTGCTGGTCGGGGCCGATGGCGTCTGGTCATCGGTGCGCCCACTTGTCGACTCGGCCAAGGGGTCGGCTTCGCCAAGAAACCATTTCTCCGGCGAACTGGCCTGGCGCGCGACCATCGCAGCCGATAGCGCCGCGGGGCAGAGCTTTGCCGCCATCGGCGCCAGGGACTGCGTCACCACCTTCCTGCATCCCGGCTTCCATATGGTGGCCTATCCCGTCAGCAAGGGTGCGGCCTTCAATCTCGCGGCCTTCACCAGGGGCGACCGCATTGCCGAGGGCTGGTCCGGCAACGCCGACGCCGGGATCCTGACCCGAGCTCTTGCCGGCACTGCGGCAGAACTTGCCCGTCTGGTCGAGCAGGCCGGCCCGTGGACCGCGTGGCCGATCCACACTGTCGACCCGCAACAGCCCTGGACAACACCGAACGGCATGGCGCTGATCGGCGACGCCGCGCATGCGATGACCCCATTCGCGGCGCAAGGTGCGGCCATGGCGATCGAGGATGCAGCGACGCTTGCCGACGCCGTCTACGCCTCCCCTACGAACCCGCTGGCCGCGCTTGCGGTTTGGGAACAGTCACGGCGGCCGCGTGTCGCGCAGGTCGCCCGACGCGGCGCTGTCAACCGGCTGGCCTGGCATGCCGCAGGGCCGGTGGCGATTGCGCGCAACGTGTTCCTGAAAATGCGCTCGTCGGAAAAACTCGCGGCGGATTTGGACTGGCTCTATGGCTGGCGGGCACCGGAGGCTGACGAAAGCTGAAACCTGCGAAAGGTTGGCGGGACAGAGGGGGGTGTGAAGGAACGCGACACTCGCCAATTCGCGGAATGCCCACGCTAATTATACAGCCGCATCGATAGCCCGAGCGATACAGGCAGCGGGTTCCACCAGCCGGTGCGCAGGCCTGCGGTGCGCAAGGCGGCCGCCGTCCAGGTGTTGCAGCCGATCAGTGCGTTGAAATGGCCGTTGGCTTCGTAGAAGCCGTCGAACCTGGAATAGGCCGCGTCCGGAACGAGGATCGGGCCTTCCGGTCCGCGCTGGAAACTCGCATCGATGAAATCGAGCAACGCCGCGAACCGGTCCTCTGTGATGTCGAACCCCGCGATGTCAGGGGGCGGTTCGAGGATGTCACCGGCGACATCGACATGCATGACCGACGCGTCGAGGGTCAGTGCCTTCATCACCGGTACCGCCTTCAGCTCGGACCATGTCGGCGTCTCCAGGTAGAAGGCGCGACCGCCCCAGCCGAAGACGATGTAGCGGACCTCCGGCCTGTCGGCCGGTATGCCGGCGTCGACCAGGAAGTGGAAACGCTGGCGCACGGCATCGTCGACCGGGATGGCGATATCGGTGTGGATCGGATTGTTCAGCACCAGGATGTGGCGCGTCGCGGCGGGCATGGCGGCGGCCGCCGGCCACAGCGGCCGCGGCACGAGGGTGCCCGTCGTCACGGCGAGAGCGACGACAATCAACAGAAGGCCTAGAAAACGTCCCAGTCTCTTCATGAAAAGCGGCTCTGCAAAAGCGCTCCAGCGCGACAGGAACGGTCGCCTGTTATGCCATACGCAAAAGAGCCCGGCAGTGTTTCAGCCGGGCTCCTCGCAAACATCGAAAGCCTAGTGCAGGATCTGCGACAGGAACAGCTTCGTGCGCTCATGGCGCGGGTGGTCGAAGAACTCGGCCGGCGTGTTCTGCTCGACGATCTGGCCCTGGTCCATGAAGATCACCCGGTTGGCGACCTTGCGGGCAAAACCCATCTCGTGGGTGACGCACAGCATGGTCATGCCTTCTTCGGCAAGGCCAACCATGGTCTCCAGCACTTCCTTGATCATCTCCGGATCAAGCGCCGAGGTCGGCTCGTCGAACAGCATGATGCGCGGGTTCATGCACAGCGAGCGGGCAATCGCCACACGCTGCTGCTGGCCGCCGGAAAGCTGGCCGGGATATTTGTTGGCCTGTTCCGGGATCTTGACGCGCTTGAGGAAATGCATGGCGATTTCCTCGGCCTGCTTCTTCGGCGTCTTGCGCACCCAGATCGGCGCCAGCGTGCAGTTCTCCAGGATGGTCAGATGCGGGAACAGGTTGAAGTGCTGGAACACCATGCCGACCTCGCGGCGCACCTCGTCGATCTTCTTGAGATCGTTGGTCAATTCCTTACCGTCGACGATGATCTTGCCCTTCTGGTGCTCCTCCAGGCGGTTGATGCAGCGGATCATGGTCGATTTGCCGGAGCCGGAGGGGCCGCAGATGACGATGCGCTCGCCGCGCATCACTTTCAGGTTGATGTCCTTCAGCACATGGAACTCGCCATACCATTTGTGCATGGCGATGATGTCGATGGCGACATCGGTCGTCGAAATCTGCATCTTGGCGGCGTTGACCTTGATCTCTTCGGCGCTGACGGCATTTTCGGTGGCCATGAGAGGGATCCCCTTGTTCTTTTGTTTATGTTTAGCGTTTGTGGCCGGTGTCGAGCCGGCGTTCGGTGTACATTGAATAGCGCGACATGCCGAAGCAGAACAGCCAGAAGACGAAGGCGGCGAAGATCAGGCCGGACCTCGCCGTCTGCGCGGTTGCCCAGTTTGCATCGGAAAAATTCTGTTTGACGATGCCGAGCAGGTCGAACATCGAGATGATGATGACCAGGCTGGTGTCCTTGAACATGCCGATGAAGGTGTTGACGATGCCCGGGATGACCAATTTGAGCGCCTGCGGCATGACGATGAAATACATCTTCTGCCAATAGCCGAGGCCGAGCGAATCGGCACCTTCATATTGGCCCTTGGGGATCGCCTGCAGGCCGCCGCGCACCACTTCGGCCATATAGGCGGCGGCAAACAGCGACACGCCGATCAAAGCGCGCAGGAACTTGTCGAACGAAACGCCCTCCGGCAGGAACAGCGGCAGCATGACGCTGGCGAAGAACAGCACGGTGATCAGCGGGATGCCGCGCACCGTCTCGATGAAGACGACGCACAGCGTCTTGATGATCGGCATCTTGGAACGGCGGCCGAGCGCCAGCACGATGCCGAGCGGCAGCGACACGGCAATGCCGACGAAGGACAGGCTGAGCGTTACCAAGAGCCCGCCCCAAAGCGAGGTCTCGACATGCGGCAGGCCGAACATGCCGCCGACCAGCAGGACGAAGGCGACGATCGGCAGCACGAAGAACAGCAGAACCGCATTCAGCCCTTTGCGTGGCACCTTCGGCATCAGCATCGGCACCAGCAGCGCCACGAACAGGATGGCGACCAGGATCGGCCGCCAGCGCTCCTCGATGGGATAGCGGCCGAGCATGAACTGGCCGAACTTGGCATTGACGAAAGCCCAGCAGGCGCCGGTCCAGCCATCCGGCTGGATGCCGCCTTGCGCCACCGTGGCGCATACGGTCCGGTCCGGCCCCGTCCACACGGCGTTGATGAACGCCCAATTGATGATTTGCGGCAGGATCATCGCCACCAGGGCGATGCCGACGATTGTCAAAATGGTGTCGCCGGTAGACGCGATCAGGTTCTTGCGCACCCATGCGCCGAGGCCGGTGACGCTGGCGGGCGCCGGCTGCGCCAGCACCATTTCGGTGCGCACCCAGGACATATCATGTTCTTGCATGTCCTTACCTCACCTCTCCACCAGCGCCATCTTGGCGTTGAACCAGTTCATCACAAGCGAGGTCAGAAGGCTGATGGCGAGATAGATCACCATCATGATCACCACGCCCTCGACGGCCTGGCCGGTCTGGTTCAGCACTGTCCCGGCGGTCGCCGTCAGGTCCGGATAGCCGATGGCGATGGCCAGCGACGAGTTCTTGGTCAGGTTGAGATACTGGCTGGTCAGCGGCGGAATGACGATGCGCATGGCCTGCGGCACGACGACCAGCCGCAGGATCGATCCGGAACGCAATCCCAACGCTCCGGCGGCTTCCGTCTGGCCCGCGCTGACACCCCTGATGCCGGCACGCACGATCTCGGCGATGAAGGCGGCGGTATAGCAGGACAGCGCCAGATAAAGCGACAGGAACTCCGGCCGGACCTGAAAGCCGCCGGTCAGGTTGAAAGTCGACTGCTTGGGGTAATCGAAGCTCAGGGGAAAGCCGCTCAGCGCATAGGCGAGCAGCGGCAGCCCGACGATCAGCGCCGCGGATGTCCAAAACACCGGAAATTGCTGGCCGGTCGCCATCTGCCGTTGCCGCGCCTTGCGCGCGACGAACCACGCCATGGCGATGCCGACGAGCAGGGCGACGAAAATCAGCCATGAACCGTCGCCCCATACGGCGCGTGGAAAATAGAAACCGCGCTGGTTGAGAAAGGAGCCGAACGGCAAATTGATGCTGTCGCGTGGCGCCGGCAGCACGGCCAGCACGCCGGAATACCAGAAGAAGATGACCAGCAGCGGCGGGATGTTGCGGAAGACCTCGACATAGACGGTGCAGATCTTCCTGATCAGCCAGTTCTTCGAGAGCCGGCCGATGCCGATGACGAAGCCGATGATTGTCGCGGTGATGATGCCGACGATGGCGACGATGACCGTGTTGAGGAGGCCGACCAGAATGGCGCGGCCATAGGTCGAATCCGACGAATAGGCGATCGCGCTCTCGCTGATATCGAAGCCGGCGCGGCCCTTGAGGAAGCCGAAGCCTGAAGCGATGCGCAACCGCGTCAGGTTGTCGATGACGTTGTGGGCAATCCACCAGACGCCCGCCACCAGCAGCACGACGACCAGCACCTGGAAGAATATGCCCCGGATTTTCGGATCGTTGATGAAGGAGCCGCGGCTGGGCTCCTCGCGAAGTACGTCCTGCGATGCCATTCGACCGTCCCCTGGAAAGAGAAACCGGGAGGCAGATGATCTGCCTCCCGGATCACATTTCGATCAGCGGATCGGCGGCGCGTATTGCAGGCCGCCCTTGGTCCACAGCGCGTTGATGCCGCGCGCGATCTTCAGCGGGCTGCCCGAGCCGACATTGCGCTCGAACATTTCGCCATAATTGCCGACGGCCTTGACGATGTTGACCACCCAGTCATTGGAGACGCCGAGATCGGTACCGATCTTGGTGTCGGCTTCCTGGCCGAGAACGCGCTTGATCTCGGGGCTGGCCGAGTTCTTCATCTCATCGACATTGGCCTTGGTGATGCCGAGCTCTTCAGCCTGCAGCAGCGCAAAATAGGTCCATTTGACGATGTGGTACCACTGGTCGTCGCCCTGGCGAACGGCAGGTCCGAGCGGCTCCTTGGAGATGATCTCGGGCAGCACGACATGGTCGGCCGGCGATCCCAGCGTCAGGCGTATGCCATAGAGGCCCGACTGATCGGTGGTGTAGACGTCGCAGCGGCCGGCATCATAGGCGGCGTTGACCTCTTCCAGCTTTTCGAAGACGACGGGATTGTACTCCATCTTGTTGGCCTTGAAGTAGTCGGCGAGGTTCAGCTCGGTGGTGGTGCCGCTCTGCACGCAGACGGCTGCGCCCGAGAGCTGCAATGCCGAATTGACACCCGGCAGCTTCTTGGCGTTGATCATGAAACCCTGGCCGTCATAATAGGTGACGCCGATGAAATTCAGGCCGAGTGCCGTATCGCGGTTGATGGTCCAGGTGGTGTTGCGCGACAGGATGTCGATCTCGCCCGACTGCAGCGCGGTAAACCGCTCCTTGGCGCTGAGCGGCGTGAACTTGACCCTGGAGCCGTCACCGAAGACGGCGGCCGCGACAGCGCGGCAGAAATCCGCATCGATGCCTTGCCAGTCACCCTTGTCGTCCGGCGCCGAAAAGCCGGCCAGGCCGGTGGAGACGCCGCACTGGATGAAGCCCTTCGCCTTGACGGTGTCGAGCGTGGCCGCCGACGCGGCGGACGCCATCAATCCAAGCGTGGCGGCGCCTAGAATGCCGATAGCAATGTGTTTCATGACCCACAGACCCTTTTCTCTGTTTTTCAGGAGTAAATCCTGATTTTTTTCTCCCGTGTGAACGCGGCTTCATCCCGGCCCATCCCGAAACCCCGCATCGTAACCGACGCGCCGCCTCCCATTCACAAATGTCATCGAAGGCGATAATTCCTGTGAGGTCAAGGGAAATGACCCAAACCCGAAGAGTTTGAAAACCGATTGCCGTAAATGCCTGATTTACAGACAAACACGCCCGCGAATTAGTCAGCAGGGGCCAATAAAGGCGGCAAAGCTGATGCAACGCCAACGCGGGGCCGATACCGGCCGCGGCAGCGAAATCCATCCCGGGCAAATACCTCGTGGTTGTTGACCTCCGCGTGGGGCGAACTACC
Organism: Mesorhizobium sp. M7A.F.Ca.US.014.04.1.1; assembly: GCF_003998745.1. NCBI lineage: Bacteria > Pseudomonadati > Pseudomonadota > Alphaproteobacteria > Hyphomicrobiales > Phyllobacteriaceae > Mesorhizobium > Mesorhizobium sp. M7A.F.Ca.US.014.04.1.1. The sequence continues at coordinate 6,614 of NZ_RZRW01000176.1, forward strand.
ATGTCCCAAGATTGTCTTCTGACGATTTACTGGCGGCTGCAGTCCAATACAGGTCGCAGACGAAGACTGTTCTCAAGAGGCTTGAAAGACGATCCAGGTCCCGATGCCAGCCATCAACGCGCCTGAAACGCGCGGAATCAGCTGCCCGGTCGGCACCGTCTTCTCCAGCAGGACGAGGATGGCGATGCCGGCGATCCACAGCACGTTCATGACGCCACCGACGAACAGCAGAGCCATCAGCGCCCAGCAGCACCCCAGACAGTAGGCGCCGTGATCGATGCCCAGCCGGAGCGCGCCGAGCGGAGCGGAGCGGAATCCGCCATGGCCGGCCAGGAACGCGATCGGGGCCTGACATTGGCGCAGGCAGACGCCCTTCATCGGCGTCCATTGATAGAGACCGGCGGCGATCAGGACGAGGCCGCCGAGGACCGCGCTGCCGGTCGCCATCGAGGGGTCGAGCAAGGCAAGACGGGCGAGCAGCCATTGCGCACCGGTCGCCACGAGGCTGAAGACGGCCCAGACGGCGAGGTAGCCGGCAAAAAACCATCCCGTCGAAGCGATGGGCCTGCCATCCGCCCGCGCCTTGCGGCCGACACCGGCATAGAGCAGCAACATCGGTGCGACCGAAGGCGTCATCATGCCGACCATCATCACCGCCCACATCGTGAAGGTGAAAGCGAAATCGGCCAATGCCCAGGCCCGGATGCCTGGCGCCACGGCGGCGCCCATATCCATGCCGCCCATACCCATGTTCGACCCGTCCATATTCGACATGTCCATTCCGGCCATGTCACCGCCTCCGCTGTCCGGCAAGGCGGAGCCGGGCATGACCATGTCGGTGGCGAGCCACAGCACATAGGCCCAGGCGAGCACGGCAATCACCACGAGCGCGGCCATCACGACCGCGCGATCGCGCCGCAGCACCGCCTCGAGGGCCGTGTCGCCCATTGGATCAGGTCAATGCACGATGCCGCTCTGCGTGAGATGCAGATTGGCGAAATGGCTGTGCGTATCGGCCAGCTCGAACTTGATCGGGCCCGTCGCCTTTGTCCAGCCGCGCCCGACCTCGGCGATCGCGTATTCGAAGCCGTGCGGCAGGTCGATGCGCGCCTGGTGGGCAGCGCCGGTGACCGGATTCCGGATCGGCTCGCCACGACCGTCGGTTATACCCTCGACATGCAGCTGACTGGTTCGCGCGTCGACGTCGATGTTGAATTCGATCGGCGCAAAGATCGGGTCGTGGAACTTCTCCAGCGTGGTCGAAAAGACCTGGAATATCGTTGCACCCGGTTCGGTATCCAGACCGCCCAATATGCGAAGCAGCGCGCCACGTTGGGCTTCCGTCGCCCTCTCGTCGATGATCACCGCGGCTTCGCCCCCGCCCTGGTGTATGGCGCCGGGCCAGCTGAAAATCCCGACGAACCGCAATCCGTCGAGCTTGGTGTCGCCGTGATGGCCGCTTTCGATTTCCATGCCGGCGACCGCCTGGCAGAACCCGTATGTCGGCATGGCGTTGAACTGGCACGGGCAGCCATAGGCGCAGTTGCAGTTGATGAATTCGCGCGCCTTCATGGCCCATTTGACGTCCGGCATGGCATTCCTCCCTTGCCGCGCTCACGCTTGGTGAGCGCGATCCGGATCGTGGAGGACCAGAGGTCAACCGGCAGCAACCATCCGGCAGCATCTGATCGAAGCAATCCGGCGATTAATATTAGCCGACAATCATATACCTTCCGCAGCCGCCCACAATAGCCGATCGGCGGAGATGAGGGCTCCGAACGCAGGTCAATCAAAGACCGCCTTTTCGCGATAGGAATTTTTTCTTGACAGCCTGCCCTCAGCTATGATACATTTTCGTCCATGGTGCTGATTTGCGCCGATGACCCGCCGCACAGGCGGGTTTTTCGTTTTGATATCCTGTCCCCGCATCGCTGTTTTTGCCGCGACGAATTGGCATATTCGAAGTCCATCTCCTGGCGGACGGTGGCTGTTGCACGGTCCATGCCGCCGCACTATGGCTAGCGGCTTGTCAAACAAGGCGACGCAGAATGGCGAAAGACGGCGAGCACTTTAGCGGCGGGATGGGCATCAACACGCGGCTTGCCCATTCGGGCAACAATCCGCACGACTATTTCGGCTTCGTCAATCCGCCGGTGGTGCATGCCTCGACCGTGCTTTTTCGCGACGCGGCGTCAATGGCGGCTCGCACCCAGAAATACACTTACGGCACGCGCGGCACGCCGACGACCGATGCGCTCGCCCACGCCATAGACGCGCTGGAAGGTTCGGCAGGCACGATCCTGGTGCCGTCGGGCCTTGCGGCGGTGACGGTACCGCTGCTCGCCTTCGTGTCGGCCGGCGACCATCTGCTGATCGTCGATACCGTCTATCATCCGACCCGCAACTTCGCCGACACGATGCTGAAGCGGCTGGGCGTCGAGGTCGAGTACTACGCCCCCCATGTCGGCGCCGGCATCGCGGCGTTGATCAAGCCCAACACCAAGGTGGTGTTCACGGAATCACCGGCCTCCAACACCTTCGAGGTGCAGGACATCCCAGCCATCGCCAAGGCGGCGCACGCCGCGGGCGCCATCGTCATGATGGACAATACCTGGGCGACGCCACTGTATTTCCGCCCCCTCGACCACGGTGTCGACATCTCGATCCATGCGGCGACCAAATACCCGGCCGGCCATTCCGACGTGCTGCTTGGCACGGTGTCGGCCAATGAGAGCTGCTGGACGCATCTTTATGAAAGCTTCTGCACGCTTGGCTGCTGCGCCGGGCCCGACGACGTCTACCAGGTGCTGCGCGGCCTGCGCAGCATGGGCGTGCGCCTTGAACACCATCAGCGCAGCACGCTTGCCATCGCCTCCTGGCTCGAAGGCCAGAAGGGCGTGGCGCGCGTGCTCCACCCGGCCCTGCCCAGCCACCCGGACCACGAACTGTGGAAGCGGGACTTCTCCGGATCGAGCGGCATCTTTTCCATCGTGCTTGCCGGCGGCGGACAAAAGCAGCAGCACGCCTTTCTCGACGCGCTGCAAATCTTCGGCCTCGGCTATTCCTGGGGCGGCTATGAGAGCCTTGCCGTGCCGGTCTGGCTCGGCGACCGCGTTGTCGCGAAGGCCCCCTATGAGGGTCCATTGATCCGCCTGCAGATCGGCCTCGAGGACGTCGACGACCTGAAGGCCGACATTTCGCGCGGCCTGACCGCGGCGGCGGCTGCGTAGCGGAATTCTATTCCCTCAAATTGCAGTTTCCCGGATCAGTTTGGCTTTCAAATTCAACGATGCCGCGTCATTGCGGTGCGATCAGCACATTTTCGACTTCCCCTGGAATATCGGCAGAGTTTTCGACCCCATGGCTTTCCGCCTTTTTGTTCCCATTCTTGCCGGCGCGACGCTGCGCGAGCGTCTCGTCGCCTGTATCGGCGCGACGATCGGCATTGCACTCACCGGTGTGATCGCCAGCCTTGTGCTCGGCAACGGCCCGCACGTGCC
>NZ_RZRW01000177.1:0-10086 GCF_003998745.1 Mesorhizobium sp. M7A.F.Ca.US.014.04.1.1
CAAAGGGATCGTGCGGTATCCCGAAACCAGCGCGGCCGCGGCCGCGCTGGTTTCGGGATACCGCACGATCGCTTTGGATGTCGGCACCACCACCTATCTGATGGCCGAGCACCTCAGGGACCTTCCGCACGCCAAGGTGTTCACCAACAGCCTCAGGATCGCGGCGGCGCTGAATGGCGGTGTGCCCGAAGTCTATGTTGCCGGCGGCCGCGTACGGGCCGACGAGATGTCGACCGGCGGGCCTGCGGCCATCGCCCAGTTCGAGGCGCTGTGGTTCGATGTCGCCGTGATCGGCGTCTCCGGTATCACAGCGGACGGCCTCTTCGATTATTCCTTCGATGATACCGATATGAAGCGCGCCTATCTGAGGCGGTCAGGCACCAAGATCGTCCTGTGCGATTCCGCCAAATTCCTGCGCATGTCGCTGGTGCGGATAGCGCCACTGTCGGACTTCGACATCCTCATCACCGATGCCGAGCCGCCGGCCAAGATCGTCGCGGCGCTCGCCGCGGCCAAGGTCGACCTGCGCATCGCGCCGCCACTGACGCGCGACTGAGGCGCGCCATTTTCACTTTATCCCCAAGGAGAAGACTCGATGGTATTTGAATTTTTCGGCGACAAGAAGAAGGCTGTCATCTCGATGGCACATATCGGTGCCCTGCCGGGAACGCCCCTCTATGATGCCGATGGCGGCCTCGACAAGCTGATCGATGGCGTACTCTCCGACATCCGCAAGCTGCAGAACGGCGGCGTCGATGCCATCATGTTCGGCAACGAGAACGACCGCCCCTATGTCTTCAAGGCGCCGCCCGAGGGCATTGCCGCCATGACTGCCATCGTCCAGGCGGTGAAGCCCGAGCTGAGAGTGCCGTTTGGCGTCAACTATCTCTGGGATCCGACTGCCAGCGTCGCGATCGGAGCTGCCACCGGAGCCCGTTTCGTGCGCGAGATCTTCACCGGCCTGTTCGCTTCCGATATGGGCTTGTGGGAGCCCGATTGCGCCGCCGCCTCGCGCCTGCGGCACAACCTTGGTCGCGACGACATGAAGCTTCTCTTCAACATCAATGCCGAGTTCGCACACTCGCTCGACCAGCGCCCGATTGAATTGCGTGCCAAGAGCGCGGTGTTCTCGTCGATGGCAGACGCGATCCTCGTCTCCGGTCCGATCACCGGCCAGCCGGCCGACCAGTCCCACCTGCGCAGCGTCTGCGAGACGATCAAGGACGTGCCGGTCTTCGCCAACACCGGCGTGAACATCGACAATGTCCGCGACGTCCTTTCGCTGGCGAGCGGCGTCGTGATCGGGACCCATTTCAAGATCGGTGGCAATACCTGGAACGCCGTCGACGGCGATCGGGTCAAGCGCTTCATGGATGTTGTCGCCACTTTGCGCTGAGGACGGCTTCCACGGCGATGCCGGCCATCGCGCCGGCTCGCGGTGATCATATCGATCGTTGCAGGCCGGCGTCCGGAATGATCGACTGGTATCGAGCAGTGCGACACAACGAGGCAGACAGGTTTCGCCCGCCTGCCCTTCCCAGCATTTCAATGGATTCGACATGGCGTTCGTTCTCGGTCTCGATATCGGCACCACCTCGACGATCGGCATCCTGATCCGGCTTCCCGATCAGGTGCTGGGCCTCGCCTCGCGCCCCGTCACGCTGCATTCCGAGCATGCGGGCTGGGCCGAGGAAGATCCCGCGCAATGGTGGACCAATGTCCGCGACATCGTGCAGGAGTTGCTCAGGACCAGCGGCATCAAGGCCGAGGAAATCGTGGCGGTCGGCACCACCGGCATGCTGCCGGCGGTCGTTCTTCTGAACGAGAAGGGCGAAGTGCTGCGGCCGAGCATCCAGCAGAGCGACGGCCGCTGTGGCGCCGAAGTGGCCGAACTGCGGACCGAATGCGATGAGACGGCTTTCATCGCCAAGGCCGGCAACGGCATCAACCAACAGCTCGTCACCGCAAAGCTGCGCTGGATTGAGCGTCACGAGCCGGAGGTGTTCAGCCGCATCGCCACCGTTTTCGGCTCCTACGATTATATCAACTGGCGCCTCACCGGCGAACGTGCGGTCGAGCAGAACTGGGCGCTGGAGGCCGGCTTCGTCGACGTTTCGACGCACCGGATCGACGACGATCTGGTGGCGCTCGCGCACATACCGCGCTCGGCCGTGCCACGAAAGATCGCCTCGCATGAGATCCTCGGCTCCGTCTCGGCGAAGGCCGCCGATGAGACAGGCCTGATGGCGGGAACACCGGTCGTCGGCGGTGCAGCCGACATGATCGCCTCCGCGCTTGGCGCCGGCGTCGCCAAGCCGGGCGATGTCCTCCTGAAATTCGGCGGCTCGGTCGATATCCTGATCGCTACCGATCAGATCAAGCCCGATCCGCGCATGTATCTCGATTATCACCTGGTCCCGGGCCTGTTCATGCCCAATGGCTGCATGTCGACAGGCGGCTCCGCCCTCAACTGGTTCGTACGCAATTTCGCCGGCGGCGAGATGGCCGCGGCACAGGCCGAGGGTATTTCCGTACACCAGCGGCTCGATGCGCTGGCGGCAGAGCGTCCCGCCGGTGCCGACGGCCTCATCATCCTGCCCTATTTCCTTGGCGAGAAGACGCCGATCCATGATCCAGCGGCCCGCGGCGTGATCGACGGCCTGACGCTTTCGCACGATATCGGCCATGTCTGGCGCGCTTTGCTCGAGGCCTATGCCTTTGCCATCGCGCATCATGTCGAGGTGCTCAACGACATGGGCCATCGGACCGAGCGCTATCTCGCCTCCGACGGCGGCTCAAGCAGCAAGGTCTGGATGCAGATTGTCGCGGATGTCTTGCAAAAGCCGGTCCAACGCCTGACCGGGCACCCCGGCTCCTGCATCGGCGCTGCCTGGACGGCGGCGATAGGCACCGGCCTGACCGACGACTGGTCGGGCGTTTCCGGTTTCGTCAGCTTCGCCGACCGGCTCGATCCCGACCCGCGAAAGGCCGACATCTACCGCGACGGTTACCGCCGCTATCGCGATCTCTATACACGCCTATCGGCTCCTGGCGCGACCAAAGCGGGATCGCCATCGTGATGTATCGCGCCGTCGCCTGGGACATCGACGGAACGCTGATCGACAGCGAGCCGTTGCATCATCAATCTCTCCTCGCCGGCTGCCGCAACTGGAACGTCGATCTTGACGACCTGCCCGACCAAGCCTTTCGCGGCATCCATATGGGCGACGTCTGGACAATGCTGCGTCCGCGCCTCCCAGTCGGGCTTGACCAGGCGGAGTGGCTCGCCGCCATCAATGCCCACTACGTCGCCAACCGGGCGGACGCCATCCCGATCCCCGAGGCGGTCGAGACGATCCGGACCCTGGCTGACCGCGGCGTCCCGCAGGTCTGCGTGTCAAATTCCGGCCGGCAAGTCGTCAATGCCAATCTGGATGCGCTCGGCGTGCTCGACCATATGAGCCTCACAATCAGCCTCGACGACGTTACGGTCGGCAAACCCGACCCAACGCCCTATCGCGAGGCCTGCCGGCAGCTCGCCATAGCTCCGGGATCCGTCGTCGCTGTGGAAGACAGCCGCACCGGCACCAAGGCCGCACGGGCCGCCGGTCTGTTCGTGGTTGGCTATCTCCCCAGCGGCGGCCCGCTCAGCGACATCGATCTCAGTGCCAACCGTCTGTCGTCGATCCTGGACCTGTTTCCCGGCTGAGGGTTTGCGCGTCGCCGCGTCCGGGTGCGCGCTTGGGCAAGCCGGAGGATCGGGCGTCCGCCGGCTGGTCCCAAGCGAATGCCTTGGCAGGAACCAACGAACGTTGGACCGGGTTCCGCTCGTTCCGCATTCGCCTTGCGTCTCGCCGAGCGAGCGGTCCATGCCGCTCGGTCTGCGCAAGTGACGGGATATTTGTTGTCAAAAGCTGCATATCCCGTTTCTCGCATAGGTCAGAGAAGATTTTCTCGCATCTCCATGATGCCTCTCAACCATTTGTTTTCCAGCATTTTTTTAATCCGGCATGATTGGCTCGCGCCGACCAATGCCAGAATTCCTCTTGCGCCGAAGCTGAATTTTAGGCATTCAGGATCAAGTTTGTATCTTTAACATGCAAACCTGATTATCGGAGGATCTGAATGCGGCGTCTTGGTATCCATTCATTTGTCTGGACAAACGGCCTGACCCAGGAGGGCCTGGAAATGGCACTCGCCAAGTCGGCGGATCATGGTTACCGGCTGATCGAGTTCGCTTATCTGCGGCCCGAGAAATTCGACCTCGACCGCCTGGCGAAGCAAGCCAAGGAACTGGACATCGAGATCGTGGTCACGATGGGCCTGTCGGCGGATGCGGACGTCTCGAGCGAGGACAAGGCCGTGGTCACCAAGGGAAAGGCGCTCTTGTCCGACGCGGTCAAGGCGGTCCGCGACATCGGCGGCATCCGATTGGGCGGCATTCTCTATTCGATGCACGGCAAGTATGACGGGCTGCCCACGCGAACCGGCTGGATGAACAGCGCCGACGCCATCGCCGCGACAGCCGAGGTGGCCAGGGATAGCGGCGTGCAGATCGTTCTGGAAGTGGTGAACCGCTTCGAGTCCAACCTCTTGAACACGACCGCGCAAGGCCTGAAGTTCATCAAGGACACCGGCCGCGACGACGTCTTCCTGCATCTCGACACGTTCCACATGAACATCGAGGAGGCGAGCCAGGCCGAGGCGATCCGTCTGGCTGGGGACAAGCTCGGTTATTTCCACTTCAACGAGAACTACCGCGGCTATCTCGGCACCGGTACGATCGATTTCGCGAGCATCTTTTCCGCGCTGGTGGACATTGGCTTCCACAATCGCGACGTCACCTTCGAGAGCTTCTCCAGCGCCATCGTCGATGAAGCCCTGTCGCGTGTGTGCGGCATCTGGCGCGACACCTGGACCGACAACAATCCGCTCGCCGCGCATGCCAAGGCTTTCATCGAAAGCCGTTGGGAAGAAGCCGTGCGCCGGGCCGAGATCAACAAGGCTGCCTGAAGACGAAAGGGCTGCGGGCCGACAAGCGCCCGCGCCATCTCATCCCGAGGAGGACGGGAAGATGACGCAGAACGAAGCTATCACCAACGAGAACGGCGCCACCGCGCCGCTTCTCCTCAGCGCCGAAAATGTCGCGAAGAGCTTTGCAGGCGTTCCCGCCCTGGTCGACGGGCGGATTCGGTTGCGCGCCGGGACGGTCAATGCCTTGTGCGGTGGCAACGGTGCCGGCAAGTCCACCTTCCTCGGCGTGTTGATGGGGATGCTGCGGCGCGACGCCGGATCCGTCACGGTGAAAGGCCGGGAGGTGAATTTCTCCTCCCCCGCCGAGGCGCTCGATGCCGGTATCGCCATCATCACCCAGGAGCTCAGCCCGTTCCTGGACATGACCGTCGCCGAGAACCTCTATCTCGGCCGCGAACAGCGGCGCGGCCGCTTCTTCGTCGACGACAAGTGCATGCTAAGCGACGCGGAGGCGATCCTGGCGCGGTTGAAATTCAACATCCCCGCTGGTGCGCGGTTGCGCGATCTTTCGATCGCGCAGGCCCAACTCGTCGAGATCACCAAGGCAATCAGCCGCCGCAGCGACATCCTGATCATGGACGAACCCACCTCGGCCATTGGCGAGCGCGAGGCGCAGATGCTGTTCGACGCGATCCGCACTCTGACCGCGGAGGGCGTAGGCATCATTTATGTCTCGCACCGCCTGACCGAGATCTTCGAGATCGCCGACGATTATACGGTCTTCCGCGACGGCCGTTTCGTAGGCGGCGGATCGATTTCCGAAATCGACCGCAAGGGCCTGATCCGGTCGATCGTCGGCCGCGACCTGTTGGACCATCATCGCGAACCGAAGGATACCGGCCCGCAGAAACCCTTGCTCGAAGCCCGCGGCTTTGCATCGAAGGGAAAGTTCGCCGACATCGACATGACCGTTCATGCGGGAGAGATCGTCGGCATATACGGGCTTCTCGGCTCCGGTCGCAGCGAGTTCGTGAATGCGCTCTACGGAAACGAGCCGCGGGATTCCGGCCAGGTGCTGATCGAGGGCAAGCCCATCGATCTCAAGACGCCCGCCGATTCCATCGGCGCCGGCATTTCGCTGGTCACGGAGGACCGCAAGCAGACGGGCCTGTCACTGACCGCGTCGGTCGCCCACAACATCACCGTGGCCAACCTGCCGCATTATGCGCGCAAGGGCTTCATGAACGGATCGGCGGAAGGCAGGAGCGTGGTCGAGCACATCAAGCGCTTCTCCATCAAGACGGCGTCGCCGGACCTGCCCGTCCAATCCCTGAGCGGCGGCAACCAGCAGAAGGTTGTCCTTGCGCGCTGTGTCGACACCAACCCCAGGATCCTGATCTGCGACGAGCCGACACGCGGCGTCGACGAAGGCGCCAAGCGCGAGATCTATGCCTTCCTCGGCAATTTCGTGAAGGCGGGAAACGCCGTGCTGATGATCTCGTCCGAGGTGCCCGAAATCCTCGCCAATGCGGATCGCATCGTCGTTTTTCGCCGGGGCCGCATCGCAGGCGAGGTCGCCGGACCCGAGGCCACCCAGGAAACCCTCGTTCATCTGGCTTCCTAGCCAGACGATCCATTTCGTGGAGAAGAATCCAATGGTATCCGCCAGTCAAAGCATGAGCGGCATGAGCCTGGGAAAGTTCATCGCCCGTTATGGCATCGTCATCTCGTTTATCCTCCTGTTCGTCGTGTTGTCGCTGGCGTCGCCGAACTTCCTGTCCACCAACAATCTGCTGAACGTTCTGCGGCAGGTCTCCATGAACGGTGTGCTGGCTGTCGGCATGACCTTCGTGATCCTGACGGCCGGCATCGATCTCTCCATCGGTTCGCTCCTGGCGCTGGCCGGCGCCGTGGCGGCCAGCCTGGTCACCGGCGCGGATGCGTTCAATCCGCTCCTAGCAGTCGCGGCCGGCGTCGCCGTGGGCGCGCTTTGCGGCGCCGTCAATGGCGGGCTGATCGCCTACTTCAAGGTGCCGGCCTTCGTCGCCACGCTCGGAATGCTGAGCGTGGCGCGCGGCGCGACGCTGCTTTACAGCGGCGGCCGCCCGATTCCCAATCTCAGCCTCGAATTCCGCTGGCTCGGCCAGGGTCTCGTGCTCGGCATACCGGTACCGGTGATCATTTTCGCCGTCGTCTTCGCTGTCGCGGCAATCGTCCTGCGCTACTCCATTTACGGAAGACGGGTCTATGCGGTGGGCGGAAACCCGCGCAGCGCGAAGACGAGCGGCATCAACACCACCGGCATCATCTTTTCGGTTTACGTCATCATGGGCGCGCTGGCCGGTCTCGCGGGTGTCATGCTGACGGCCCGCACCACGTCCGCCCTGCCACAGGCGGGCATCGGCTACGAACTCGATGCCATCGCGGCGGTGGTCATCGGCGGAACAAGCCTCACCGGAGGTATCGGCCGCATCGGCTATACGCTGGTGGGCGTGCTGATCATCGGCATGATCAGCAACGGTCTCGATCTGATGGGGGTGTCCTCATACTACCAGCAGATCATCAAGGGTTCGATCATCGTCCTCGCGGTGCTGATCGACCGCTCCCGAGCCGGGAGAGAGTAACAGGCGCAAGCGGCGCGGCCGCACGCAACATGGAGGAAATGCACATGAAAACGACAAGACGCTTCCTGATGGGAGCAGCGGCCGGCCTTGCCCTTGCAGGCATGGTGTTCGGGGGGAGTTCGGCCGACGCCAAGACGTTGAAGATCGCGGCGATCGTCCAGAGCCTCAACACCGAGTACAATGTTCTGTGGGCCGATGCCGCCAAGGCGCACCCCGCGCTTGCGGACGGTACCGCCGCGCTGACAGTTCTCGACGGTCGCCAGGACGTGCTGACGCAGTCGAACCTGTTCGACACAGCCATCACCGAAAAATACGACGCGATCATCTTCATCCCGGTCGACATCGACGCCGGCAATGAACCGATCGAGCGCGCGAAGGCAGCCGGCATCCCGGTGTTCGGCTCCAACACGATGGTTTCCAACACCGCGCTCTACGACGCCTACATCAATTCCAACGATGTCGAGGCCGGCGAAATGCTGGCCAAGGCGGTGATCGACAAGGCCGGCCCGCAGGCCAAGGTCGTGATCCTGGAAGGGATGCTGGGCCAGTCGGCCCAGGTACAGCGGCTTGAAGGGATCCAGAAGGTGCTGAAGGAAAATCCCGGAGTGACCATCCTGGAGCAGAACACCGCCAACTGGTCACGCGCCGAGGCCATCACGCTGATGGAGAATTTCCTGACCTCGCATGGCGATGCGATCCAGGGCGTCCTGGCCGAAAACGACGAGATGGCCGTCGGCGCCATCGAGGGCATCCGCAACCACGGCCTGGATCCCAAGACGGTTCCGGTCGCCGGCGTGGACGGCATCAAGGACGCGCTTGAAGCCGTCAAGCGTGGCGAACAGTCGATGTCCATCCTCCAGGATGCCAACGGACAGGCGCAAGGGGCGATCGACCTCGCGCTGCACAAGATCGTCGGCGACAGCTACAAGCCGCGCGCGGCTGTCTGGGACGTAAACGGCGGCAAGCTCGCCTGGAACGACGGCAAGGACCAGCATTACTACGTGCCGTGGCTGGCGGTGACCTCCGAGAATGTCGACAAGGTGCTTGTCGGCAATTGACGCTCCAACAGGAGGATGCCGCTCGCTCGCGGCATTCTCCTTCGCGTCCGGCGCAGCGGGAATTGCTTGCTTCCGACATCAGGCGGTTCATTCTTTGAGGACTTTGCGTTGCCGGAGGAAAAACAAGCTCGGGTGAAGTATAGGCTGGGAACGAACATGCGGAGTCCGCCATGAACCATGTAACCTTCGCCAGCAGCTCGCCTCGCAGGATCCGCCAGAGCAATTCGGTAGCGACGCTGAACGCGCTCCACCGCTTCGGCCCTTTGAGCCGGGCCGATCTCGCCAGGCATATGGGGGTCAACCGCTCGTCCGCCGGCAATATCGTCCTGGAGTTGGTCGAGGCCGGACTCGTTCGCGAAGTAGCGGAGAACGATGTCGCGAATCCGGCGGGCCAGCCCAGGGCCGGAAGACCGGGTATCCTCGTGGAAATCGTGCCTGAAGCCGTTTTCTTCGCCGGCATAGAGATCGGTGTCGAACATATGACATGCGTCGAGATCGATCTCGCGGGCAAGATCGTTCGCAGCGCCATGACGCGCTTCGAAGGACACGACAGCGATCCGGAGGCCGCGGTCCACATGGCGATCGAACAGGTGTTTCTCGAGATGCGGAAGGATAGCCTGGCGCGATGTCAGGGCATCGGCATCGCGGTGCCCGGACAAATGAACCAGGACGGTTTCATCCACGTCGCACCGATCCTGGGGTGGCGCAATGTCGATCTCACAGGCCTTGCCCGCAGCCTTCTTCCGGCCGAGATCCCGGTATCCGCGGAAAATGACGGCAACGCATTCGGCATCGGCATCACATACAGCCAGCCGGAAGCGGCGAGCGGCGTCACCTTCTTCATGGTCATCGAGAACGGTGTCGGTGGCGGAATTGTCATCGACGGCAAGTTGTTCCGCGGCGGCAATGGCCTGGCCGGAGAAGTCGGCCACCTCAAGACACGGAACCCGACATACCGGAATCTGGAGCAGGCCTTCGGGCGCGACCGCATCCTGTCATCCTATCGCCAGTACAGGCCGGACGCCGACTTGGACTTGTTCCTGCGTGACGTCCGCGATCGTGTTCCTCAAGCGGTGCAGCTCGCCGAAGAATGGGCTGTCTTGTTCGCATTTGCAGTCGTGCAGATCTCGCGGCTGATCGACCCGAACCGCATCGTGCTGGGCGGGTCCGTCGCGGAATTGTATCCATTGGTCGCCGCACGGGTCGACGCGCATATCCGCGAGCTCCAGGCCGCGACCTTTCCTATCCCCGAGATCGTTTTCAACGAGAGCGCCATCTATGGAGCTGCCTTCGGAGCCGCTTGCATGATGCATCAGCGCTTCATGTCGCTCGACAACCAGATGCTCAACAAGGACGCGGTTTCCGGTCCAGACGCCTCGGCGTCGTGAAACCGCAAACGACACCACACCTAGGAATGGACGCTTGATGAA
>NZ_RZRW01000178.1:0-10072 GCF_003998745.1 Mesorhizobium sp. M7A.F.Ca.US.014.04.1.1
ATGCACGTCCGAGCCGATCTGCAGCGCGGCCGACAGCGCCTTGGCGGTCTGGTCGGAAAGGGTTGCGTTGTCGTGTTCTGCAATCAGAAGAATAGCCATTGATGATATTCCTGACTTTCGTCTTCGCGGCTCCCTGAAATCCGGTCAGGCCGAGTCGAAAACGGTTGGTTTCGAGAACCGGAGCGGAGCGTACTTCTGTACGTGAGCACCGGAAGCGGAGAAGCCAGCCGTTTGCAGGCCGGCCTCATCGGATTTCCTTACAGCACGCCGGCTTCGTTCTTCAGCTTGTCGACCAGCTCAGCGACGCTCTTGACCTTGACGCCTGCCTTGCGGCCGCTCGGCTCTTCGGTCTTGATGACCTTCAGCCGCGGCTTGACGTCGGCGCCGTAGTCGGCCGGGCTCTTCTCGTCGAGCTGTTTCTTCTTGGCCTTCATGATGTTGGGCAGCGAGGCATAGCGCGGCTGGTTGAGGCGAAGGTCGGCGGTGACGATCACCGGCATCTTCAGTTCCACCGTCTGCAGGCCGCCATCGACTTCCCGCGTCACCTTGGCCTTGTCGCCGTCGAGCACGATCTTGGAGGCGAAGGTGCCCTGCGCCCAGCCCAACAGTGCCGCCAGCATCTGGCCGGTCTGGTTGGAATCGTCGTCGATCGCCTGCTTGCCGAGGATGACGAGGCCGGGCTGCTCGGCGTCGACGACGCCCTTCAGCACCTTGGCGACGCCGAGCGGCTCGGTCTGTTCGTCGGTCTTGACCAGGATGGCGCGGTCGGCGCCCATGGCGAGCGCCGTGCGCAGGGTTTCCTGCGCCTGCTGCGGGCCGATCGAGACGACGATGATTTCTTCCGCCTTGCCAGCTTCCTTCAGCCGGATCGCTTCTTCAACCGCGATCTCGTCGAACGGGTTCATCGCCATCTTGACGTTGGCGAGCTCCACCGCCGAACCATCAGCCTTCACGCGAACCTTGACGTTCGCATCCACAACCCGCTTCACGGGCACAAGGATCTTCATTTGCCTGTCACCTCTTCACGCTAATTGGGCGCGCTATAACAGCCTGCACCCGTTCTGAGTTGTCGAAAGCCGACATTCCAGGTGGAAATTCTGGCCGGATGGAAATTCTGGTCTTTGCCCGCCTTAGGTTGCGGCGGAGACGTTTCCGTAGTTGCGGCAACCCTGCACGTCAATACGCTGCAAGTGGCTCAAATCGGTTCAGTCCGAACTGGAAGCGTTTCCGCGTCCCCAGCGCGGTGTCGCGGCGGGTTGATCGGGGATCAGCGGTTCCGTGGCAACCGGCGGCTGGTCGGGCGCGGCGGGCGCGACGTCTTCGTCGGCGCCGGCAAACAGCGGCACGCCGCGGCTACGCAAGACAAGCACCAGAACGGCGCCGGCGATGATGCCGCCGATATGGCAGGCCCAGGAGATCTGATCCTCGCCGCCGGCGGCAAACATCACCACCTGGAAGAGGACCCACAGGATGAGCGGGATGAAGGCCGGAATGCGCAGCGGGATGCGGGCGAAGGCCAACACCCAGACCTTCACCCTGGGATAAAGGATCAGATAGGCGACGACCACGCCGGCGATGGCGCCCGAGGCACCGATCAGCGGCACCTGCGAGTCCCAGGCGACGAGGCCCTGGAAGGCGGCGCCGGCGATCGCGCACAACAGGTAGAAGATGAGGTAGCGGATGTGACCGAGCGCGTCCTCGACATTGTCGCCGAACACCCACAGGAACAGCATGTTGCCGCCGAGGTGGAAGATGTCGGCATGCAGGAAGGAATAGGTGAGGTAGCTCAGGCTTTCGGGGATGACGATAAAACGGGGATCGAGCTCGGCGGTGTCATGGACGACCGACGGGATGAAGCCGAGACCAAGCACGGCGGCATTGGAGAAACTCTCGCCGCCGAGCGCGGTGGCGAGGTAGACCAGGGCGTTGGCCACGATCAGCCCGATGGTCACATATTGCAGGCGGATGTGGCGCAGCCTGTTGGTGTCGTAAAGCGGGATGAACATGCCCCAGGCCCTCTTCCGCTTTCGACAATCAGCGGTTCTTGCCGGGAACCCATAGCACGTCGGCGTTTCCGTTGTCATTGACCGCCCGGGCGGCGACAAACAGGAAATCCGAGACGCGGTTGATGTATTTCAGACCGTCGCGGTTGACGTGCTCGTTCGGGTCCTGGGCCAGTGCGACCATCAGCCTTTCGGCTCGCCTTGCCACGGTGCGGGCAAGGTGAAGTGCCGCCGCCGCCGCTGTGCCGCCATTGAGCACGAAGGATTTGAGCGGCTGAAGCTCCTTGTTGAGAAGGTCGATGTCCTTTTCGACCCGGTCGGTCTGCACGGCGACGATGCGAAGCGGCTCATAGCCGAGCGGCTTGCCGTCGTCGGGTACGGCGAGATCGGCGCCGAGATCGAACAGATCGTTCTGGATGCGGGAAAGCATGGCGTCGATCGCGGGATGGGCCGCGGCCGTGTGGACCCTGGCGATGCCGATGCAGGCATTGGCCTCGTCGACCGTGCCGTAGGCCTCTACCCGCAGATCGGATTTCAGCCGCCTCTCGCCGGTGCCGAGACCCGTGGTGCCATCATCGCCGGTGCGGGTGTAGATCTTGTTGAGCTTGACCATTTCGCCTCCCCGGCCGCCGGCATCCTCACTTGCGGGTGAAATACACCGCCAGCAGGATCAGCACCAGCGCCACGGCCTGCAGCATGACTCGCGCCTGCATCAGCTTGTTCGAGGTGACGCCGGAGCCGCCGCGCATCATGTTGATGAGGCCGCGAACAAGCACGACCGCAACGGCGACCATGACCAGAATGGCGAGAATGTTGAAGACGGTTGCCATTGCTTCGTTCCAGTTGGTTGGCGTTCAGGCGCGTTTGGCCATCAGGCGGTAAAGCATCGATGCCGGCAGGATGCGTCTGAGCACCGCGCCGATCCTGGCGGGCACTGTTACCACATAGTGCGGGCGTGGGCGCCGCGACAGAAGTGCATGGCGCAGCGCCGCATGAACCACTTCCGGCCCTGGCTTCAAGGCCGATTGGCTGCCGCCGGCCCGCAGTCGCTCGAGTTGCGCCGCATAGTCCACGCGGTGCACGGAATTCTCGTGGTCGATGTTGCTGAGAAACCAAATGAGGCCATTGCTGGCGATCTTCGACTTCACCGGCCCCGGCTCGATCAGCGAAACGTGGACGCCGCTGCCGGCCAGTTCCTGGCGCTGGCAGAGCATCAAGGCCTCCAGTGCGTGCTTCGACGCCGAATAGGCGCCGCGAAAGCGCACCGGCACGAGGCCAAGGATCGACGAGCAGTGGACGATGCGGCCCTGACCCTGGCGGCGCATCACCGGCACCAGCCGGCGGGTCAAATCATGCCAGCCGAAGAAATTCGCCTCGAACTGCTGCTTGAGCGCGGCAACGGGCAGATCCTCGACGGCGCCCGGCTGCGCATAGGCGCCGTTGTTGAACAGGGCGTCGAGCCGGCCGCCGGTGCGGTCGAGCACCGCCGTCACCAGCGCGGCGATGGAGTCCGGCTCGCAATAATCGAGATAGAAGGCCTCGATGCCGTCGGCCTCGAGCGCGGCGATGTCCTGCGGCTTGCGCGCCGTTGCGAACACCCGCCAGCCCTCCGCCTTCAACGCGCGGGCGCAGTACGCGCCTATTCCCGAAGACGCACCGGTGATGATAATCGAGCGCAACTTCTGCGCCGGACTGTTCGTGGTTTCGCCAAGGGTTGCCATTTGCCGCAATCCCTTCCCATATTCCCGGCGTGGAGACAATTGGAGGGCGCGGTTCTTGTTGCGGAAGATCGTAGCCCTCAAGCGGGTCCTCTACGACGCACTTGGCCATTTCAACACCGATGACGGCTGGGCGATGGCCAGCCATCTGGCGATCACCTCGCTGATGGCGCTGTTCCCGTTCCTGATCTTCGCGACGACGCTGGCGAGCTTCCTCGGCGCGCAGGCGTTCTCCGACACGGCCGTGCATCTGGTCTTCGACACCTGGCCCGAACAGATCGCCAAGCCGATCGCGCGCGAAGTGCTCAATGTGCTGACCGTCAGGCGCACCGACCTTTTGACCTATGGTGTGGTGCTTGCGGCCTATTTTGCCTCGAACGGCATCGAGGCGCTGCGCACGTCGCTCAACCGCGCCTACCGCGTCTCGGAAACGCGCGGCATCATCTACCGCCGGGTGCAGAGCATCATCTTCGTGCTCATCGCCACGGCCGGTTTCCTGGCGATCAGCGTGCTCCTGGTGTTCGCGCCGCTGCTGGCGCGGCTCGCCGAAGCCCATATCGACTGGATCAAGCCCTATATGGGCACCATTACGCTATGGCGTTACGTCATCGCTTCGGCGGTCATTGTCGGCGGATTGTTTGCCGTCCATTTCTGGCTGCCGGCGGGCAAGCGCCGCTTCGTGTCGCTGGTGCCGGGCATCGTCTTCACGCTGGCGGCATGGCTTATCGGTTCGACCATCTTCGCCACCTATCTCGACCACTTCTCGTCCTATGTGACGACCTATGCCGGCCTGGCCTCGATCATGATCGCCGTGGTCTTCCTCTACATGGTGTCGGCGATCTTCATCCTCGGCGGCGAGCTCAATGCCGCGATCAGCCGCTATCTGGAGGCGCGTGCGCGGGTGGGATGACAGGGCGAATTGAGGAATTGAAGAACTGAAGAATTGGAGAAAAAGCGGGCCATATCCGGCGCTGTCTGTGCTTCTTCCTCAATTCCTCAATTCCTCAATTCCTCAATTCCTCAATTCCACAGTTCTTCCCTTGGCCTGCCGCGCCGTTGCCAGGCCGACGCCGAATGTCGTGATCGCCATGCCGGCAATCTGAAGTGCGTTGAGCTGCTCGTCGAACAGGGCCCAGGCGATGATCGCCGTCACCGCCGGCACCAGGTAGAACAGCGAGGCGACCTTCGACATCTCGCCGTCGCGGATCATCACCATCAGCAGGAAGATGGCGCCGAGCGACAGCACCAGCACCAGCCAGGCCATGGCGAAGATGAGTTCGCCATTGATGACGACCGTGTGGGTTTCGAAGGCGAGGGAGGCGACGAGCATCAGCGAGCCACCGCCGACATATTGCCACATGGTCGCCGCGACGAGGTCGCCGCCGGAGGCAAAGCGCTTCTGCCAGATGGTGCCGGCGCTCATGCCGAGCACCGAAACCAGCGAGGCTGTCAATGTCGCCGCGGTCACGCCGCCGCCGAGCGCGCCGAGCTTCGGCCACAGCACGATGACGATACCGATGAGGCCGATGCCAAGGCCAAGCCAGTGACGCGGCAGGATCGCCTCGCCGAGGAATTTGCCGGCCAGCACCGCCGTGATCAGCGGCTGCAGGCCGACGATGAGGGCCGAAAAGCCGGCCGGCATGCCCCTGTGGATGGCCCAGAACACAGCGCCGAGATAGACGCCATGCATCAGGATGCCCGCGCCGGTGGCATGCAGCGCCTCCTCGCGGGTGGCTTTTTTCGAACCCAATACAAGCATCAGGACGGCCAGCAGGATGGCGGCGATGACGAACCGCGCGGCGAGGAAGGTGAACGGCTCCGCCCATGGCATGGCGTAGCGCGCGCCAATGAAGCCGGTCGCCCACAGAACGACGAAGGTGGCGGGAATGAACCGCTTGATGCTGTGCATGTTCCGGAGTCCGCCGCACTGGAGAGAATTGCCGTGGCGATGCTCTAATCCCGTTCACCCCGGCGCGCAAAGCGAAACGGTTGATCCATAGATCACCGGAATTCAACGCCGGCCCATCTGGGGTGGCTTCTTGGTCTCACCGGGCTCAAAGCCCGACCATTCGCCTGATGTCGTCAGGCGATGCGCCGGCATGGCGCAAGGCGGCAAGGCCGGTATCGCCCAGGCTCTTCGACAGTTTTCGCCCGTCGGGCCCGAGGATGAGGCGATGATGGAAATAGGCGGGTTGCGGCAGTCCCAGGAGTTGCTGCAGCAGGCGCTGCACGCCGGTGGCGGAAAACAGATCTTGTCCGCGCACGACGTGGCTGACACCTTGCAGGGCATCGTCCATGACGACGGCGAGGTGGTAGCTGGTCGGGATATCGCGGCGCGCCACGATCACGTCGCCCCAGTCCTGCGGACGGGCTTCGATCGAGCGTGTCGCGGAAAGCGTCTCGTCGGCGAATTCGGTCCAAGACAGGTCCTTGCCGACACGCGCCAAGGCGGCATCGACATCCAGCCGCCAGGCGAAGGGCGCATTCCCGGCGATCCGCCGCTGGCGTTCCTTGACTGGCAGCGCCTTGTCAGCGGCGGGGTAGAGCGGCACGCCATCGGGATCGCGCGGCCAGTCGCGCCCACGCTTTTCACTGTCGGTGATGAAGGCGCGGATCTCGCCACGGCTCATGAAGGCGGGATAGACGAGTTCCTCCCGGACCAGCCGCTCGAGCACCGCCTGGTATTCGGCGAAATGCTCGGATTGGCGGCGCACCGGCTCTTCCCAGCCAAGCCCCAGCCATTTCAGGTCGGCAAGCACG
Source organism: Mesorhizobium sp. M7A.F.Ca.US.014.04.1.1 (assembly GCF_003998745.1). Lineage (NCBI taxonomy): Bacteria > Pseudomonadati > Pseudomonadota > Alphaproteobacteria > Hyphomicrobiales > Phyllobacteriaceae > Mesorhizobium > Mesorhizobium sp. M7A.F.Ca.US.014.04.1.1. Next base: position 6,482 of record NZ_RZRW01000178.1, read on the forward strand.
CCGGCCTCGAATTGCGGCGTGCAGCGCGTCGTGTCGATATCCTCGATGCGCAGCAGCAGGCGGCCGTCCGCCCGTGCCGCCAGCTTCTGGTTGAGCAGCGCCGAATAGGCGTGGCCGAGATGCAGGTCGCCATTGGGGCTGGGCGCGAAGCGGAATGTCAGGAGTGTCATCTCTGCGGCGGCAATCGGGTTGTGCGGCGGTTTTGCCAATTGCTACCGTGCTGCCGGTTCAGGAACAAGAAAGCATGCAGCGTATCGCGACATCAGACGACATTGCCCGGGGGCTCGATGCGCTTTGCGTGATCGACCCGCGCCTGGAAAAGGTGCGCGGCATGGCCGGCGAAGTGCCGCTGCGGCTGTCCGAACCGGGGTTTCGAAGCCTGGCGTCGATCGTCGTCTCGCAGCAAGTGTCCCGCGCCAGCGCCGATGCGATCTTCGGCCGGCTGACCAAGCTCGTCGATCCGCTGACGCCGCAGGCGATCCTGGCCGCCGGCGAGGACATGTTTCGCGAGGCCGGCCTGTCGCGGCCGAAGCAGCGCGGCCTGATCGCAATTGCCCAGGCCGTGGTCGACGGCCTCGACCTGCATCACCTCTGTTCGCTCGATGCCGAGGAGGCGATCACGACGATGACGGCGGTGTCCGGCATCGGCCCGTGGACGGCGGAAGTGTACCTCTTATTCGCCGCCGGGCACCCCGACATTTTCCCCGCGCGTGATGTCGCGCTGCAGAGCGCGGTCGGCCACGCGCTCGGCATCGAGCCGCGTCCGCCGGAGAAAACGCTGATCGCATTGGCCGAATCATGGAGCCCGTGGCGAGGTGTCGCATCGCGGCTTTTCTGGTCCTATTATCGTGAAACCAGAGGGCGGGACGCCGCGCCGCCGGCCTGAATCCGCGAAAAATCATAAAAATCATGCATTTTTGGCGCTTCAGCGACGCGACAATCCGCTTCACATCCCTGTCATGTCGGGCTTACAGTATCCGTGCCGTTCGGGTCTAGAACCAAGGAGGTGAACACGTGACGGTTGCCGTATCTCCGGATGGGCTTCCAGCACTGGTGCTGAATGCGGATTACCGTCCGCTCAGCTATTACCCCTTGTCGCTCTGGTCGTGGCAGGACGCTATCAAGGCGGTGTTCCTCGACCGGGTGAACATCGTCGCCGAATACGAGCACGCCGTCTCCTCGCCGACCTTCTCGATGAAGCTGCCGAGCGTTGTCAGTCTTAAGGCCTATGTGAAGCCCTCCAGGCACCCGGCCTTCACCCGCTTCAACGTCTTCCTGCGCGATCGCTTCCAGTGCCAGTATTGCGGCACGCCGGAGGACCTGACCTTCGATCACGTCATCCCCCGCCATCGCGGCGGCGCGACGACGTGGGAGAATGTCGTTGCCGCCTGTTCGCCGTGCAATTTGAGGAAGGGCGGCATGATGCCGGCGCATGCCAAGATGTGGCCGTTGCAGAAGCCTTTCCAGCCGACGGTGCACGATCTGCACAACAATGGCCGCCTGTTCCCGCCCAACCATCTGCATGAGAGCTGGATGGATTATCTCTACTGGGATGTCGAACTCGAACCATAGAGTTCGGCACAAATCCGCCATGCTGGCCGCCTGACGCAGCTTTCTGCGCTTCCGGTGCTCACGTACTTCAGTACGCTCCGCTCCGGTTCTCGAAAGCCGCGCCATCCGACTCAGCCTGGCGAATTTTTGCTCGAACTCTGCGTCGCGCCGTTCAATCGAATTGGTTTAGTCGCGGGCGAAAGCGGCTCGGAAGGCGACGGCGGCGAGGATCAGGCTGGCGATGGCGTTCCAGCCGGCCAGCGACAGGCCGAGGATGCGCAAAGCGGCCTTGTCGCAGGACGGCGGCACGAATTTGTCGAGCGCGTCGAGCACGCCCTTGCCGCCGGTGTCGACCGGTCCGGCGCCTGCGGTACAATCGGTCGGGCCGGCCCACCACTGCCATTCGACGCCGGAGTGGTAGACGCCGAGATAGAGGCCGTAGAGCATCAGGATGCCGCCGACGGCCAGCAGGCCGCGCGTCAGCCAGCTGGGTGCGTGCAGCATCGACGCAATCACCGCCAGCACCATCAGCGGGACGCCGATATAGTAGGGCGTGCGCTGTTCGAGGCAGAGGTGGCAGGGGATATAGCCGCCGAGATACTGGAAGCCGAGCGCCGAGCCAACGGTGGCGGCCATGGCGACGGCGAGGAACAAGGCGGTCAGCGTGCGCTGGCGTCCGGTGTCGGCATTCATGGTCGCTGTCATTTCAATCGGTCCGTCCGGCTTGCAATGGTTCTGTTCAGAACGCGTATTTGACCAGGATATAGAGCAAAATCAGGGCAACCGCGCCGGCGCCGGCGATCAGGCCGAGGCGCTTTTCGATGAATTCGCGGATCGGTTCGCCATAGCGGCGCAGCAGCCAGGCGAGCAGCAGGAAGCGGGCGCCGCGGGCCACGATCGCCAGCACGATGAACAGCAGCAAATTGACGCCGATGACACCGGACAGGATCGTCACCACCTTGATCGGCGGCAGGTGGGCGGCACCCGACGTGATCAGCATCAGGACGATGAAGCCGACGCCGGCGCCCGCGCGCAGTTGCTCGAACTCGTCGTACTTGCCGTAGAATTCGAGGATCGGCCTGGCGACCGCGTCATAGGCATAGTGGCCGATGAACCAGCCGGCGATGCCGCCCAGCACCGAGGCGACGGTGGCGATCAGCGCATAGCGGTAGGCGCGATCCGGCCGCGACAGCGCCATCGGCAGATAGAGCACGTCGGCCGGCACCAGGAACACCGAGCTTTCGACGAAGGCGATGAAGGCCAGCCACCATTCGGCGGATTTGCGGGCCGCCAGCGACAGGGTCCAGTCGTAAAGTCCGCGAAGCATCGGCACTCCTAATGCGTGTCGTTCAATTGCGCAGGCAGGTTGGGGTGTAACGGCATGCACAGAACAAAGACCCAGCGCACGCCATCCGTCCCCGCAGACGTGCCGCGCTTTGATGCGCCGCCTGTCTAGAAAGATTTTCCGCGCTGCACAATGGCAGCCCCGTCACGAAATCGAAAGGCGCAGTTTGGTCGCATCCGGGGCGACGAGGAATTGGCCAGTTGACGAACAGGCCTCCAACCGTATAGTCCCGCGCCATCCAGGCCGCCCGGCCTGAGCCCCTATGGCGGAATTGGTAGACGCGCTCGACTCAAAATCGAGTTCCGCAAGGAGTGCTGGTTCGATCCCGGCTAGGGGCACCACCCTTCGCTCTCCGAGCTTCGGGTGGCAGGCCACTCGAAGTTCAATAGACGAAGGGCGTCACGGTCGCTTTGGCTCCCGATACGTCTCAGCAGGCGATCAACACGCTTTGCGCGCCACGCTGGGGTCGCCGTCATTGGCCGGGCCGATCTCGCCAGCTGCCAGCAATTCGTCGAATGTCCGTTCTAGGTCGGCGCTGTCATCGGCTGCCGGTCCGCTGGGCGGATCCTGGCGTGTCAGCGTTTCCAGCCTTTGGTGAAGCTGGCGGTTCTCGTTGCGGCAACGGGCATGCGCGAGTTCGTCGGTCATGCCGCGCAAGCGGAGATCGGCGAGTTGAACCTTCACCGCGCCGAGAC
>NZ_RZRW01000179.1:0-10048 GCF_003998745.1 Mesorhizobium sp. M7A.F.Ca.US.014.04.1.1
GCGATGATCGTAGCGCCCTTTGCCGCGATGGTCGTGCAGATGGCGGTCAGCCGCACCCGCGAATACGAGGCCGACCGACGTGGCGCCGAAATCTGTGGACACCCGCTCTGGCTGGCATCGGCGCTTGACAAGATCGCCCGCGGCGCCGAACGCATCCGCAACCCCGATGCCGAGCGCAATCCCGCGACCGCGCATCTCTTCATCATCAATCCCCTTCACGGCGAGCGCATGGACAGCCTGTTCTCCACCCACCCCGCCACTGAGAACCGCATTGCAGCCTTGCAGGCGATGGCGCGCGACATGGCCGGCAGCGAAACCCGGGCTGCACCGCGCCAGGCCCCAACGCCACGCCAGGCGGACGAACTGCGGCCATCCGGCCCGTGGGATCAGACAGCACGGCCCGAGCAGCCGGCGGAGCCCGCCAAGCCCAAATCCAACCCATGGGGTCGCAATCCGACCGGGCCCAGGGGCCGGTGGTCGTGAGCGTGGCGGACAGAGGACCTCGACGCACGGTTTCAGGTGATCAGGAACACAGGGACGGCGGCGACTTCGTCGCCGGTCTCGCCGCGCGCAAGGCAGCGGCCCGCCTGCTGGCCGCCGTCATCGATGCCAGGACACCGCTTGACGGGCTGACCGATCACGAGAACGGCCACCCGCAATACAAGGCGCTCGATTTGCGCGATCGCGGCCTTGTCCGCGCCATTCTGGTCACCGCGCTGCGCTATCGCATGACCATATCGGGGCTCTTGGCGCGGCGCCTGGAAAAGCCGCTGCCGCCCAATGCCACGGCGCTGTCGCACATATTGCATGTGGCGGCCGCACAGATCCTGTTCCTCGATATTCCCGACAGCGCCGCCGTCGACATTGCGGTGACCCATGCCAAGTCCGATCCGCGCACGGTGCGGTTCTCCGGCCTCGTCAATGGCGTGCTGCGCACACTGGCACGGGCCAAGGAAACGGAATTGCCTGCCGCCCTTGCCGCCACCGACGAGGCGCCCGAATGGTTTTCCGACAGGCTGAAGACTACCTACGGCAACGAAAAGGCCAGACAGATCCTCGAAGCGCACCGCGTTGAGGCGCCGGTCGACTTCTCGGTCAAGGCCGATCCCGGACTCTGGGCCGAAAAACTCGGCGGCATCGTCCTGCCGACCGGCACGGTGCGGGTCGAGAATCTTGTCGGTCCTGTCACCGAATTGCCTGGCTTTGCCGAGGGCGCCTGGTGGGTCCAGGACGCCGCGGCCAGCCTGCCCGCCCGACTGTTCGGCGATGTCACGGGATTGCGGGTTGCCGATCTCTGCGCCGCGCCCGGCGGCAAGACCGCGCAGCTGATCGTTGCCGGCGCGAAGGTCACCGCCGTCGACACGTCAAAAAACCGGCTTGCGCGGCTGACGCAGAATCTCGAGCGCCTCGGCCTGTCCGCCGAGATCGTCCAGGCCGACCTGCTCAAATTCGAGCCGAAGGAATTGTTCGACGCCGTTCTCCTCGACGCGCCCTGCTCGTCGACCGGCACGGTGCGGCGGCACCCCGACGTGCCATGGACCAAGACTTCTGCCGATGTCGAAAAACTGGCCGACCTGCAGCGCAGGCTGCTCGCCCGCACTGTGACGCTGGTGAAGCCCGGCGGCAGGATCGTCTTTTCCAACTGTTCGCTCGATCCGCTCGAAGGCGAGGATCTCTGTCGCGCCTTTCTCGCCGGCACGCCTGAAATCACCAATGATCCGCTGCTGCAAGGCGAGATCGCCGGCATCGCTCCATTCCTGACGCCGCAAGGCACGCTGCGCACCACGCCCGCCGACCTGGACCTCGGCGCGCCGGAACGCTCAGGCCTCGACGGCTTCTTCGCCGCTCGCATGCGGCGAGCCGGCTAGGGCTTGAACTGCCGGATTTGCTGCCTTTTTTAGGCAGGACCGGGGGCAGAAGCAGGTGAACCGGCCCGGGCTCGTGGAATTCGCCTTCGCACGAATCGTGCAATCATGTAGACTCGGCGCCGGGGTAGAGGACGATCAGGAGGGGTTTTGGCACTGGCTGCCAGCAGCACGACGCGTCTGTGGACGCTTGTCGCGAAGGAGTTCTGGCGCAAAACGCGCCGGCGCCTGCGCGCCGGGCCTGTCTATCGCTGGCGCTATTCCGGCCGCACGCCGGAACGTGTGCTGATCGCACCGCCGGACCTGCGCCTCGCCGACCCGCAGATCGCACTCGAGATCTATTACGGCCGCTATCCCCTGTCGGGGCATCTGGTCGAGACCGGCGGCAAGTCGCCTTTCCAGATCAACGTGCCCAATCACGGGTGGCAGAAGACGCTGCACGGCTTTCGCTGGCTGCGCCATATGCGCGCCGCCGGCACGGAGCTTGCCGCTGCCAATGCCCGCGCCCTGGTCTCCGATTGGATCACCATGCATGGCAGCCATATTTCCGGCATCGCCTGGGAGCCCGGCACGACGGCCAAGCGCATCATCGCCTGGTTGCAGCACTCCTCGGTCGTATTGCAGGGCGCCGAGTTCCCTTTCTACCGCGCCTTCCTGAAGTCGGTTGCCATGCAGATCCGCTATCTCAGGTCGATGGCGCGCGAAATGCCCGACGGCAAGGACAGGCTGCGGGCCCGCATCGCGCTCGCCTTCGCTGCCTTGTCCCTGCCGGCGCCGGCATCGGCGCTGCGTGGCGCGACCCGCAACCTTGCCGAGGAACTCGACCGCCAGATCCTCGCCGATGGCGGGCACATTTCGCGCAATCCGATGGTCGTCCTGGAAATCCTCGCCGACCTTCTGCCGCTGCGCCAGACCTATGCCAACCAGGCGGAAACGCCGCCGCAGGCGCTGATCGGCGCCATCGACCGCATGCTGCCGGCGCTGCGCTTCTTCCGCCATCAGGATGGCAGCCTCGCCCGCTTCAACGGCATGGGCGCCACCATCCACGACCGCATCGCCACCATCCTGCGCCACGACGACACCGCTGGCGCGCCGCTGCTGCATGCGCCGCATTCCGGCTATGAGCGCCTGTCTATGGGCGGCACCACGGTCATCGCCGACACCGGCCCGCCGCCGCCGGTCGACGTGTCCAATGCCGCACATGCCAGCTGCCTTGCCTTCGAACTGTCGTCCGGGCGCCAGCACTACATCGTCAATGCCGGCATCGACACCTACGGCGCGGCTGAATTCCGGCCGCTGGCGCGCGCCACCGCCGCGCACTCGACCGCCACCATCAACGACACCTCGTCGGCGCGCTTCAGCCACTCGTTGCGCGTCAACGACCTGCTCGGTTCGCCGTTGATCGGCGGCCCGCAGCATGTGCAGTGCAAGCGCACCGATCAGAAAGGCGTTCAGGGTTTCATCGCCCGCCATGACGGCTATGTCGCGCGCTTTGGTTTCCTGCATGAGCGCGAGCTGAAGCTGTCGTCGAACGGCAATGTGCTGGCCGGCCGGGACCGCTTCCAGCGCCCCGGCAGTGCCGCGATCCGCAACAATGGCCGCGACTTCGTCACCGTCCGCTTCCACGTTCATCCCGATGTCAACCTTTTGCAGGACGAGCATGACCGCCTGGTGCTGGCCGCCGATCAGGCCGACACCTGGGTGTTCACATCGGCCGAAGTGGTGCCGGAGGTCGAGGAATCGATCTATTTCGCCGGTCTTGGCGGCCCGCGCCGCAGCCGCCAGATCGTGCTTGCCTTCAAGGCCTCGGAAATCGCCGAAGTCCACTGGCAGCTGACCCGCACCAGCATCGCCGGTTATCCGGAAAACAACTGACCTACCTGACCGCCGGTTTGATTTCCGGGCGGCATGTGCTACGGGCGCGGGCATCCACCACACCAGTCGTGAAAGGCCGCCAGCCCATGGCCGTCGCCGCCAAGAACATTCCCGCACCAGACCTGGTTCCCGTGCGCCGCGCCCTGCTCTCCGTTTTCGACAAAACCGGCCTCATCGATTTCGCCAAGGCGCTGGCAGCCGCAGGCGTCGAGCTGGTCTCGACCGGCGGCACGGCAAAGGCGATCTCTGACGCGGGCCTTCCGGTGCGCGACGTCTCCGAGCTCACCGGCTTTCCCGAGATCATGGATGGCCGCGTCAAGACCTTGCATCCCGGCGTGCATGGCGCGCTGCTTGGCGTGCGCGACGATCCGGAGCATTCAGCGGCAATGCGCAAATACGGCATCGAGCCGATCGATCTCGTCGTCTCCAATCTCTATCCGTTCGAGGAGGTCCGCCGCTCCGGCGCCGACTACGCATCGATCGTCGAGAACATCGACATTGGCGGCCCGGCCATGATCCGCGCCTCGGCCAAGAACCACGCCTATGTCGCCATCGTCACCGATCCCGGCGACTATGCCTCGGTGCTGAACGCGCTGGAGATGAACATCGGCTCGCTGTCGCTGGATTTCCGCAAGAAGCTGGCCGCCAAGGCCTTCGCCCGCACCGCCAGCTATGACGCGGCGATCTCCGGCTGGTTCGCCGAAGCGCTCGAGATCGAACACCCGACGTGGCGTGCCTTTGGCGGCAGGCTGGTCGAGGTGATGCGCTATGGCGAGAACCCGCATCAGAGCGCCGGCTTCTATATCGATGGCGACAAGCGGCCGGGCGTCGCCACGGCGCGTCAGTTGCAGGGCAAGCAGCTGTCCTACAACAACATCAACGACACCGACGCCGCCTTCGAGCTGGTCGGCGAGTTCGATCCGGCGCGTTCCGCCGCCGTCGCCATCATCAAGCACGCCAACCCGTGCGGCGTTGCCGAAGGCACCTCGCTGAAAGCCGCCTACGCCAAGGCGCTCGCCTGCGACCCGGTTTCGGCCTTCGGCGGCATCGTCGCGGTCAACCGCACCCTCGACGCCGAGGCGGCGGAAGAGATCGTAAAAACCTTCACCGAAGTCATCATAGCGCCCGGCGCCACTGACGAGGCAGCGGCCATCGTCGCGGCGAAGAAGAATTTGCGCCTGCTGGTCACCGGTGGGCTGCCGGATCCGCGCACGCCGGGCACGACGGTCAAATCCGTCGCCGGCGGTCTGCTCATCCAGGGCCGGGACAACGCTGTCGTCGACGACCTCGAACTGAAAGTGGTGACCAAGAGGGCGCCGACGCCGGTCGAAATGGCCGACCTGAAATTCGCCTTCCGCATCGCCAAGCACGTCAAGTCCAACGCCATCGTCTACGTCAGGGACGGCGCCACCGTCGGCATCGGCGCCGGCCAGATGAGCCGGGTCGACTCCTCACGCATCGCTGCCCGCAAGGCACTCGACGCCGCCGAGGCCGCCGGCCTTGCCGAACCGCTGACCAAGGGCTCGGTCGTCGCCTCCGACGCCTTCTTCCCCTTCGCCGACGGATTGCTGTCGGCGATCGCCGCCGGCGCCACTGCCGTTATCCAGCCGGGTGGCTCGATGAACGACAAGGACGTCATCGCCGCTGCCGACGAGCACGGCATCGCCATGGTGTTTACGGGCGTCCGGCATTTCAGGCATTGACGCACTTCTTCTTTCTCTCCTTGCGGGGTGAGAAGCGGTTCGCGCAGCAAACGAAAAGCCAATTGCTTGGCTTTTCGAGCTTCGAACGCCCTGAGCCCGCGAAGGGCCGGGCGGTGGACGATCCGCCCTGCCGGGTCCCCGCTGCTCCGCAGCGTCCCGGCGTTCGTCAGCCTTTCATCGTGCCACTGGCACGATGAATTCGCTTCGCGAACCGGCCGCTCACCCCACAGGGGGAGAAGGAAGAAAGAACTCAATCCGCCGGCCGGTCCGCTGGATAGGGCGTCTTGACCAGGATCGCCATGCCGATCCCGAGGAACAGCACGATCACCGCCATGCCGAGCCGTGCCGAGCCGCTGGCCAGGGTGACGGACGCGACCATGAACGGCGCCAGGAAACTGGTCGCCCGTCCGGCCAGCGCATAAATGCCGAAATAGCGGCCGGATTCGGCGGCCGTGACGCTGCGCGCCATGTAGGATCGCGACGACGCCTGCACCGGCCCGAAAGCCACACCGATCAACAGGCCGAAGAAGATGTAGGCCTTTTCCGCTGCCGTGCCGAACAGGCCACCGCTGTCCGGTCCAAGCATCATCCAGAGGCCGAACAAAGTATAGCCCGGTCCGGTCGAGACGATGCCGATCGTGGCGATGCTGAGCAGGACCAGCGAGATCATGACGATGGTTTTTGAGCCAAGCGCCGTATCGAGACGGGCTGCAACCAGGCAGCCGAAGATGGCGACGACGTTGAGAATGATGCCGAAAATACCGATTTCGGTGATCGACCAGTGGAACATCGCTGCTGCGAAAGTGCCCCCCAGCGCCAGCACCGCATTGACACCGTCCTGATAGATCATGCGGGCGACAAGGAAGCGGAAGATGCCGCTGCGCTTGCGCACCTCGCCCAGCGTCACTTTCAGCTCCGCCAACCCCTCTCGCACCGCAGGGCCGATCGGCAGGCCCTTGATGGCATCGGGGGTGAAAAAGAACATCGGCAGGATGAACAGGAAGTACCAGCCGGCTGACAAAGGCCCGGTTGCGCGCGCGTCCTCGCCGAGCTTCGGGTCGAGCCCAAAGAGCGGGTCGGTGCCGATGATCGTCTTGCCGGTCTCCGGCGAACCGGCCAAGCAAGCGACGACGAAGATCAGCGCGATCATGCCGCCGAGATAACCAAGGCCCCAGGCCATGTTGGAGATTCGGCCGATCTCGCTCTTCGGCACCAGGCGCGGCATCATCGAATCGTTGAACACGGTCGAAAACTCGGCCGCGACCGACGCCAGCGAAAAGAATAGCACGACCAGGAAAAGGTTCGAACCGGGGGCCGCGAACCAAAGCATGCAAAGGCAGGTGACCTTGACCGCGGCAAAGAATGCGATCCAGGGCTTGCGCGGGCCGGTCTGGTCGGCAATCGAGCCGAGGATAGGCGACAGCACGGCGATGACAAGACCGGCCGCGGCAATGCCGTAGCCCCAGGCCGCCTGGCCGGTCTCCGGATCGCTCGCCATGCGCGAGACGAAGTAAGGTCCAAAGATGAAGGTCGTCACGACCGTGAAGAACGGCTGCGCCGCCCAGTCGAACAGCATCCATCCCCAGATGCCGCGCCCGGACGCACGCTGCACTGTCTCTACCGTCATCATGATCCCTCGGCACCGGTTCCGTGTCGGGCGCCATGTCTGCATGTTTCATGCGCTCATGCAATGAACGAAGCTCGGTGCCGTACCCTTGACGCTGCCGGGCGTTCACTGTTCGAAAGCCATGCAACCGGCTTTCGTCCGCTTCGCGAACCAAGCCCGTATTTTTCTCGTGGGGGAAGTCGGACCGTAGGTCCGGCGCCGTCCTCCACCCCCTGCTTCGCAACGATTGTCGCCGGCGTGGATCTCTTGATTATTAAGTTGACTCTTTTTGTCCGCTTTGACTAATTGCGCTCGCGCAGGGCCGGAACGGTGACCGGCCGAACTGCTCGAAATTGGTCTGACAGGGAATAAGAGATGACGATTGGTCGACAGGCATTGTTGCGCATTCAGGCAAGGCGATTGATTGCGAGCAGTGCCTTGATAGCGGCATCTTTTGGAATGGTGGGGACCGGCCGGGCCCAGGACGTTTCGCCGGACGATGCAACTCAACTGGAAACGATCGTCGTCACCGGCAAGTCGGACCGCGTTGGCGGGCCCGATCAAACGATCGTCGCCAAGGATACGGCGACCGCCACCAAGACCGATACGCCGATCGTCGACGTTCCCGCCTCGGTTTCAGTTGTAACCCAAAAGGAACTGGAGGCGCGCCATGTCGAAAGCCTCCAGCAGGCCGTGGCCTACACATCCAGCGTCCTCACCGACGAGTTCGGCAACGATGACCGATACGACTATATTCGCATCCGCGGTTTCGACCAGACATCGCTCGGTACCTATCGCGACGGCTTGACGGCGCGCATCCCAGCCTGGTTCACGGCCAGCCGTCTCGAACCTTACGGACTTCAGCGCGTGGAGGTCCTAAAGGGATCGACATCGACGCTTTTTGGTCTCAACGGCCCTGGCGGATTGGTGAACGCCATTACCAAGCGGCCGCTGGACCAGAAGCAGGGGGAGATTTACACGTCCTATGGCGACGGCACCAAGGAGATTGGCGTTGATTTTGGCGGGCCGATCGACCCCGATGGCGTGTGGACCTATCGGCTTACCGGGCTGGCCAAGGATGGCGATCAAGGATGGGATTATTCCAACGACGACCGGCTTTACATCGCACCCGCGTTGACCATCAAGCCCGAGGAAGGAACCTCGCTCACCATCCTGACTGACTATTACAAGCGAGATGGCACAGGCGCACGCGGCACCCCCGCCGGCGCCAATATCGACATCGGCACCTTCCTGGGCGAGCCGGATTTCAACCGCTTCAACACCGAGCAGGTCGATATCGGCTACCAGTTCGAACATGAATTCAACGAGAATCTCACCTTCCGCTCCAATGCCCGCTACACGCATTTGAGCCTCGACTACGCCGAGGTCTACGGCGCGTCGCTTGACCCCACGGCGGACCGCACGGCATTTTCCGTCGGCGGCCTGTCCAACCGCTATGCCTTCGACAATCAGTTGCAATACGATACGGGCTGGGACCGGGTCGCCAGCAAGACGCTTGTCGGCGTCGACTACGCCAACGACAACACCCGCGAAAACATCCTCTTCGGCACTGCCGGCCCCATCGACATCGACAACCCGACCTATTGCGGTCTGTCCTGCATCAACCTCGGCCCCTATGTGAACTGGCGGGTCAAGCAGCAGGCGGTCGGTGTCTATGCCCAGGAGCAATTGACGTTTGACGACCGCTGGATCGTCACCCTGGGCGGGCGCTGGGACCGCGTGCAGACGACAGCTGATTATCTCGACCTGGGAACGCAGGACGACGACACCGCATCGGCCTTCACCAAGCGCGCCGGCCTGACCTACAAATTCACGCCGAACCTCGCGGTCTACGCCAACTATTCGGAAAGCTTCCAGCCGCTCGTGTCGCCAAGCGCCAACGGGTATGCGGTCTCGGGCTCGTTGAAGCCTCAGGAGGGCAAACAGTATGAGGCAGGCATCAAGTACAAGCCCGACGGCTTCGACGGCCTGTTCACAGCCGCGGTCTTCGACCTTACCCAAACCAATGTTCCGACCTATGTCACGCCTGTTGTCCAGCAGCAGATCGGCAAGGTTGGCGTCCGCGGCATCGAACTCGAGGGCAAGGCCGCCATCGCGGAAAACTTGAACCTGACGCTTGCCTATTCCTACTGGGATGCCGAGATCCTGGAAGACGGCATTGGCGGGAATGCCGGCAATCGGCCGCAGCGCGTTCCTCGCCACCTGGCGTCAGCCTGGGTCGACTACACGCTTCCCGAGGAAGGACCGCGTGGCGACCTGACCATCGGCGGTGGCCTGCGCTATATCGGACAAACCTACGGGGATGACGCGAACACCATTTCGATTGGCGGCTACGCACTGGTGGATGCGGCGATTAGCTACAAGATGACCAAGGACGTGACGTTGGCCTTGAACGCAACGAACCTGTTCGACCGGAAGTATCTGACAACCAGCTATTACGGGACCGAATTCTACGGCGACCGGCTGAAAATCGTCGGCACCCTCAAACATTCCTGGTGAGCTTGCTGAACGCCAAGCGCCGATAACATTGGAAAAGGCGCCACACGCACCCGACAACGCGTGTGGCAATCATCGACGGTTCACATCCCCGTCAGATCGCTCATCAGCCCCGACGCCACCGACAGCCGCGACACGGTGATGTCGCCGCCCTCGGTCAACGCCTGCAGCCGCTCGCGGATGCGCGCCACCCGCTCGCCGCCGGCGTCCAGCCAGGCAGCCACCGGATCGGCCGTCTTGGCGTGGCCGGTGAGCGCCGCCACCGCGATGCCGCGCCGTGCCGCATCGATCGTGTCGGTGGCGCGCGAAAGCGCCAGCTGATCGTAGTAGTCCGATGGCGTGATCGAGCGTGCGGCATCCTCGACACGCGGAATGCGGAAGGCATCGCTGACGGCGAAGAACGCCTTGGCCGCGGCGACGATATCGGCGCCGGCGGTGCGCGCCGTCAGCGCGATGTCGGGGTTGAGTTCCGCCACCTCGCT